>JALUBW010000055.1 GCA_027044735.1 Anaerolineales bacterium | reverse complement strand
TAGGTAAGCGCAAATTTGTCAATCAGCCACGGCAAAAGCGGCGAAAGGAAAGCGGAGAAAGTATCATGCACAAAGTGCCCAAAGGCAACCGTGGCAACCTGCCAAAAGGGGTATTTTTCTTCCTGTGGCGGCATAAAGTATCCTGTGAGGAATCAATCTCTCTCGCGCGTTTCGGCGGAAGGGCAAACGACCATATTTTAGCACCTCAGGTTGGGCAGTGGGGTGCCGCTTTCCAAAGCAACGCCGACGTGTCACCGCGAGGCGGTCTCCCACACCGTCTGGGGGGATTGCTTCGCCGCCTTCGGCGGCTCGCAATGACACGAAAACGAGCGCTTCTACGGGTAACTGCGTAAGTCCTATTTGTTACTTCCACACGGAGCACACAGGGAGCACAGGGAAATTTTCTCCGTGCTCTCGTTGCACTCCGTGTCCCCTGTGTGAGAATACGAGTATTTTGTCAATCACAGGGTTACGCGGTTTCCCCGCTTTGTGTCACCGCGAAGCGGTCTCCCACACCGTCTGGGGGATTGCTTCGCCGATTCGCGGCTCGCAATGACAAGACAAGCAAGCCGTGTCATGGCGAGGCTCCGTAGGAGCCGAAGCCATCTCCACACCGAAAAGTAAAACCCGCCTTGCCTATTCGGGCAGGGGGATTGCTTCGCCGCCTTCGGCGGCTCGCAATGACACCATCACGATATTTTTCGGATAGAGTCTAAGCCGAAAAGCGCTCACCACAGCGTAGGTAATTGCATCTACGGTATACTTTACTTGCGTTTTCCGTCGCCCTGCCATTATGCCGAAAGGTAAGCCATGAGCAAACACAAGGGTACTTACGCGCAGTTCGGGTGCGGTTGCTTCCTTTTGATGGTCCTTTTGCTGTTATGCCTTTTGGGCGTTTTTTGGAAAATTCACAGGATTAGCCATTCCGCGCCCAAAGCCTCATTTGCCCCCTCACACGCCACCCTCACACCTTTGCCAAGTGCGGGGGAGCAAAAGCAACCCACAGCGACACATTCTTTGAAGGCAACAGCACTTCCGGCAGCGTCGGAAGCAGAGATCACACAAAGGGTTTTATCAAAACGGGAAGTGCCCATAAACGACCCGATAGCGTTGGCACGTCGGCTGTGGCACAAACAAGCAGTATGGGCTACACCGGCCAGCCCGCCGCGGTACGAAGTGGGCGCTCATGCCCACTTTTGGGTGCAAAACGCCGATACCAACAAAGTCTTTCGTGTGCAGGCCACTTTGGCCGCCGCTCGCCCGCATGTT
>JALUBW010000054.1 GCA_027044735.1 Anaerolineales bacterium | reverse complement strand
AACTAAATAAAGCCAAATTTGTTGACACCCACACACTACCTCATTTATAATGGCACGGCTCTACTCGGAAAGCCCGAGCAGAGGGGTTTTTGTTTGCCAATCCCAAACCCCACTTCCCCGCCGCGCGGCACAGGGGGTGCGGCGTAGGCGGCGAGAAGTGAAGTCGGAGGTATGTATGCAATATGCCATAGTTGAAAGCGGCGGCAAGCAATACAAAGCCGTCCCCGGCTCTACCATTGAGGTAGACCGCTTGCCGCACGCCGAAGGCACCGAATTGGTGCTGGAAAACGTCTTGCTGGTTGCCGATGACGACAAAATCCTCGTCGGCACGCCCACGGTTGAAGGTGCGAAAGTCAAAGCAACCGTGGTAGAACACTTCAAAGGCCGTAAAGTGCTGGTGTTCAAATACATCCCGCGCGAACGCTATCGCCGGCGCCACGGTCATCGTCAACAATACACCCGTCTGCACATTGACGCCATTGAGACCGAATAGGAGGAGTGAACCATGGCTCACAAGAAAGGTGGCGGCTCCAGCCGCAACGGTCGCGATAGCCAATCCAAGCGCTTGGGCGTCAAGAAATTCGGCGGTGAACGGGTACGCGCCGGAAATATCTTGGTGCGCCAGCGCGGCACTAAAATCAAGCCCGGCCGCAATGTCGGTGTGGGCGGCGATTACACCTTGTTCGCTCTGGTTGACGGCATTGTGCGCTATGAGACCATCCGCGACGGTCGCAAGCGCGTCAGCGTTGTGCCGTTTTCTGAAAACTAAAACCGTGGCTTCACGGATTGAAAGGGTATAGCAATGAAAAAGGGTATTCATCCCACCTACTACTACGACGCAAAAGTCATCTGCGCCTGCGGGAACACGTGGACTACCGGCGCTACCGTGCCCGTGGTACACACCGATGTTTGCTACAAATGCCATCCCTTCTTCACGGGCGAACAGCGCATTGTGGACACCGAAGGGCAGGTTGACCGCTTCTTGAAACGCTTGAAGGCACACGAAGAGTACAAAAAGGCGCAAGAAGCCAAGCGCGCCGCCCGCACCTCCCCCGAACGGCCGTTGGATTCTTTCGGCCTTAGCCCCCGCGCCGTCAGCGCTTTGGCTAAGGCGGGCATCACCACCGCCGGGCAGGTGCTGGAAAAACTCGCCGACGGCGGCAAAGCACTGTTGGAAATTGAAGGCTTTGGCGGCAAATCGCTCATTGACCTGAAAAAGGCGCTTCGCCGCGAAGGCTACGTTTTGCCCGAAGAGCAAAACTAACCTCCC
>JALUBW010000053.1 GCA_027044735.1 Anaerolineales bacterium | reverse complement strand
CCTGCTCGGTGAGGGAGCACACCTTGCGGTTGGGCAACAGTTCCTGCGGCACCTCACGGCAAGTCACCAGGCCATCGCGCTCTAAGCGGGCTAACGTGCTGTAAATCTGGCCGATGTTGACCTGCCAGGTGCCGCCCATCATCCGCTCAAAAGCGGCCTTGAGTTCGTATCCGTGCCGCGGCCTTTCGGCCAACAGGGCGAGCAGGGCGTGTTTTAGCATGATACATACTCCGTATGTAGTGCATACTCAGTATACTCTAAACCAGCCTTGGTGTCAAGGGGGTGCGAAAAGTCGTATGCTCATCCCCCTTTTGGCTGTGGCGCGGGGCAGTTTTGGCGTGCGCGCCTCGCAATCCACGCCAAAAACGCCGTTTTCAAGCCCCGAAACCCCGGCAAGAGACGACTTTAGAAGCGTCAGAAGGCAAAATTGCTTTTTCTTACCCCATAGGGTGCAGGCATTGTTTCCCCCATCAGGGCAGGCGATTTTGGCGGGAATGGGCAGTTTGCCCTTTATTTGCCAATCCCTGCCGTCAACCCGGCGATGATTTGCTTGGTCGCCAGCAGGAAGATGACGATCAACGGCAGGGTCGTGATAATCAATCCAGCAAAAAGCGTAGACCAATCTGTTTGGAACTCACCGAAGAAACGGGTCATCCCCACAGGCAGCGTCCATTTGTCGGTTGAGCGGAGCAGTACGAGAGGGAAGAAAAAGTCGTTCCAGAGCGGTACGAATTGGAAAACGACAACCGTAGCGAGGGCAGGGCGCACTAAGGGCAACATGATACGCCCGAAAATGGTGAATTCGCCTGCTCCGTCAATGCGCGCCGCCTCGCTCAACTCTTGCGGCAGTTGCCGGAAGAAGGAGGAAAGGATGAACACCGAGAAGGGAATGCCTGTGGCGGCGTAAACCAGGATCAGCCCCAGGCGGCTGTCCACCAGTCCAAGGTCGTTCAAGAGGAGGAACAATGGCACGATAGCCAGCCGGAAAGGGAGCATCAAGCCGGCCAGAAAATAGGCCGAGAGGAAAATGCTTCCTCGGAAACGATAACGCCCTAAGATGTAGCCTGCCAGAGCCGAAACGGCGGTGGCGAGCACTACCGCCGCGATGGTGATGCCAAGGGAATTGAAGAAATAGACGTGAAAGTTGGCTTTTTCCCACGCTTTGACAAAACTGGCAAAAGTGGGCGATGTTGCCAGCCCTATTGGGTTTTTGAAAATTTCGCGCGTTGGCCGCAAGGCATTGTTCACGACCAGTAACAGTGGCCCTAACACCACCGCGGCATAGCCCCATAACAGCACTTGGGTGCCCAGGGCCGCCAAGTTCAACCGACTGGGGCGAGAAACTTTCCGGGCGCTCATTTCAGGTTCTCCTCCCAGCGGCGGAATTGTCCCACCATAAACATTGAAACGCCAAAGATGAAGGCAAACATCAAAACCGCTAACGCCGAGGCCAGGCCAAAGGCATCAACCCCGCCGCGGAAGGCGGTGCGGTAAAAGACCAGCCCCAGCACATCGGTAGCCCCGCCTGGTTCCCCATTGACGCCGCCCATCGCCCACACAATACCAAAGACGTTGAAGTTGCCGATGAACGTAAGCACGGTGACGATGCCCACGACGGGCAATAAGAGTGGAAGTTCAATGTGCCAAAACAGTTTCCAACTGGTAGCGCCGTCAATGCGGGCCGCTTCCCGTAGGTCTTCGCCGATGTTGGCCAGCCCTGCCGCAAACAATAGCATAGGGAAGCCCATCCACTGCCACGCGTTGGCGAGGATAATTGCCGGCAGCGCGGTCGCCGGATCACCCAACCATGGGCGGGCAAGTGCGCTCAACCCCACCATTTTGAGCGCCCGGTTGATTGGCCCGAAAAGCGGGTTGAGCATCAAACTCCACAAATACCCCACGACCAGGGCGCTGATTAGATACGGCAGTGTGTACACGGTTTGGAAAAAGCGTTTCCCCCAACGGGGGGCATACAACAACTTGGCGAATAGCAACCCTAAGGTGTTCTGAATCAGCATGGTGCCGATGAAAAAATAGACATTATGCAAAAAGGCACGGGGCAATTGCTCGTTGAGAGGGTATCGCGTAAACAATTCCCGGAAATTCCGCAAGCCCACGAAAGCCCCCCGCGCCAGTCCTTTGAATTCAAACAGGCTGAAATAAAACGACTGAGCCAGAGGCCAAATCATAAAGACGGTATAAAGCAAAAAAGCAGGCAGGATGAAAAGCGCAATAATTCCCCAAGATGGCGCGGCATTACCTACCCCTTTAGCGCGCTTGCGCTGTTGGGGGTGAGCGGTTTTACGTTTCGTCAACCATTTGGAGAAAGACATACGGCGGCTCACCAAAAGGGACACCTTGCGGAAATGAACGGGTAAAAACCACAAGAAGCCTGACGGGGCAGAAGACTTGTTCGCTTCCGCCCCGCCAGTAATAGTTAGCCTATTTCTTCTTCGGTTTGAACCATTGGGAAAGGCCGTCTTGCACGCTTTGGGCGACCTGCTCGGGTGTCATTTCGCCCATTAGCATTTTCTGGATGCCGTTGCCCAACAAGACATGGCCCTGCGGGTTTCCGTAGCGGAAGTCCACCAGCATCAGGTAAGGAGTGGGGGTTTCGGCATAGAATTTGGCGAACTTCTGCAGCAGCGGGTCGGTGGGCTTAGCCGAAGGCAAGGGCGAGAGTTGCTTGATTTTCTCGGTGAACATCTGGGCAAATTCGGGTGTGCCCATCCATTCTACCAGTTTGATGGCTTCCTCTTGGTGCTTGCTTTTGGCGTTCACGCCGTAAGAGCCGTCCATCCAGCCGGGGGCCAGAGGGCCGTTGTGCACCGAATTGGGCGCTGGCGGCACGCGAAAGACGCCGATCTTGAGGTCGGGAGCCTGAGCACGCCAGAAACCGACCTCAAAAGAACCACCGATGAAGATGGCGGCCTGACCGGTAATGAAGAGGGTGCGCGCATCTTGGTAACTCACACCCACCACGTTATCAGGCATGTAAGGCTGCAGGTCTTTCACCAACTTGATGGAGGCCACATAGTTGGGATCCGTGAAGTCGGTCTCGCCGGCCAGCACCTTCTTTTCAAACTCAGGGCCGCCGTAACGAGGCGCGCCAACGGCATCGTGGACAATGGGCAACATCCACGTGTCTTTGGCGGGCACTGCCAGCGGCACATACCCGGCCTTCTTGGTGGTTTTCAGGATGTTGATGAAGTCATCCCAGGTTTTTGGCTCGCTCAGGCCAAGTTTATTGAAAATGTCCTTGTTGTAGTAGGCGGCTACCACCTGGATGCCAAAGGGGACACCGTAGATGTGGCCGTCTTTGATGCCTGTGGCGCCTTTGAGGATGCCGGGGGTGAAGTTTTTAAGGGTTTTGACCTTGCCATCCAGCGGCACCAACTGCCCGGCTTCAACCAAGGGCTGCAGACCGCCGTAAGCGCGCAGTTGAACGACGTCGGGCCCCTTGTCGCCCGTCAACCCTGTGGCGAGGATGTTATTGTAATCTGTTGCCACAAACGGCACAAATTCAACTTTAACGCCCGGGTGTTCTTTTTCGTAGACGGCAAAGATTTCGTTGTAGGCCTTTTCGTCTTCGGTGCGCCACGACCAAACTGTGAGGGTTATGGGCTTGTTGGTGGTTGATGGTTGGGTCGCTGGTGCTTGGGTGGTGGGCTTGGCAGGCGGTTGAGTGGCTTGCTGTTGTGGCGCCGCTGTCGGCTGTTGTTGAGGGGCTGCCGTCGGCTGGGCCTGCTTGCCGCAACCGGCCAGTGCTGTTGCCAGAAGCGCCAGCACTATCAAAATTGCGAAAACAGATTTCTTGGTCACTTTCTTTCTCTCCTTAGGTGAAATGGGGATACGAGTCAACTGAGAAAGGATTTTCTCTGTTCACATGGCTTACCTCCTGTTGCTCAAGGGCGCTCAGTTCGGCTTGGAAGACGTACCGATCGCCGCGATAAGCCGACTCTGTGTATTCAAACGGTCGCCCCCATTGGTCGTAGGTAATGCGCTTGTTTCTGAGTACCGGCGCTCCTTCGGCGATTTGCAGCAACTCCTGTTCTCGCCGGCTACACAAGTCTGCCCCGATCTTTTGCACTGCTCGTGCAGGAGTGATGTGATATTTTGTGGAAAGGATGTGGTAGAGGGAATGGTTCTCAAAATCCTCGTTCAAAAGCGCCGAGACGCCGTTGAAATACAAATGGCTGCTCTCCAGCGCGACGGGCTCTCCCCCTGCCAGCCGCAACCGCTCCAGCAAAACGATCTTCCGGTCGGGGGTAATTTGGAGGGCGCGCGCTGCCCGCAAAGGCGGGGAGATAAGCGCTAAGCGAATCACTTTGGCGCCGGGCTGAAGGCCCCGAGCCAGCATATCTTCTGTGAAACCGGTCAACCGCGAAAGGCCGTGTTCAATTTTGGGGGCGGCGACGAAAGTCCCGCGCCCGGGTTCCCGTCGTAAGAGCCCTTCGGTAGCCAGTTCTCGCAAAGCCTGACGCGCTGTCATGCGGCTTATGTGGTATTGCTCGCTTAGTTCCCGCTCAGAAGGCACCATGTCGCCCGGCTGCCATTCCCCCGAGGCGATTTTCTCGCGCAAGAGTTCCTTGAGTTGAAAGTAGAGCGGAAGAGGGGAGGATTTGTCAAGCATGGCGCCGCCTGCAGGCAAAGGAAGCCACCGAGCAAAACGGTATAGTGGTTCGGTGGTCTATACCAATATAGCAAACCTTGGGCAAATTGTCAAGTCTCAATAGGAGTTATGAGCGTTTCAGCATTGGTGGGCAGATACTAACATCCCCATATCTTGGGTTTCAACAGGCCAATTTTGGCCTTCTGACTCCAATATATGTAGGAGTTATTAAACTCGCGTTAGGGCCATCTTCCCACAATCTTCAGGCTTTCTCAAGCATCCCTTGCGAGGTTCTTCAGCCCGCGGCGGTACACTGAAAGTGCAAAAAGGGAGCCACAGATTGGCGCAGGTTGAGAGGAGGAACGCAAAGACGCAGAGAAACGCAAAGGGCGCAGAGAAAATTTTTCTGTGTTCTCTGTAAATTTCTGTGTCCTCTGTAGTTTTCCTTCTACCATGTCAATCTGTGCCAATCGGTGGATGAAACTCGCGGTTTCGCCAGCCGAAAGGAGAGAACATCATGTTGAGAGAATGGCTCGGAAACGCTCCTCCGCCTCCCCCACCGCCTCCGGGCGGGCCACCTCCTCCTCCC
>JALUBW010000052.1 GCA_027044735.1 Anaerolineales bacterium | reverse complement strand
TTTGAGCGCAACCTTATGGTGCTTACTGCTGCCGACTTTGAGCGAATCTACCGCCGCGTGAACGCTCTGAGTATGACCGACCCTCTTGCCCGACAACTCAAGCGCCTGATTTTCGCCACCGCCAGCCCCGTGGAAGTTGACAAAGCCGGCCGCATTTTGCTCCCCCCTTATTTGCGCGAAGCCATTGGCTTGGAGGATGAGGCCTTTGTGGTCGGCGTGGGCGATTATTTTGAAATTTGGCCTCCTGAGGGCTGGGAAGAGCAACTTTCCATTTTGGATGATGCCGAGGCCAACGCTCGCCGTTTCGCTGCTTTAGATCTCTCTTTGGAAAATACCAACAGTGAGCCCGATGAGCGAAGGTGAGCCTTGGCCTCATAGGCCGGTACTTTACCATGAAGTAATAGAGGCGCTGAACCCGCGCAGCGGCGGCCGCTATGTGGACGGCACTTTGGGCGCTGGCGGCCACGCTTTCGGCATTTTGGAGGCTTCTTCCCCCAACGGGCAATTGTTGGGCTTGGATGTTGACCCGCAGGCGCTGGAAATTGCTCGCCGTCGCTTAGCGCCGTTTGGCCAACGGGCAATCATCCGCCGAGGCTCTTACGCTAACCTGCAAGCGCACCTGCGCGCCGTTGGTTGGCTTGACGGCGTGGACGGCATTCTCTTAGACCTTGGCGTTTCCTCAATGCAACTTGATACTGCTGAGCGCGGGTTTTCCTTCCGGCACGATGCGCCGCTGGATATGCGCTTTGACCCCTCCCGGCCGCTCACTGCCGCCGATTTGGTGAATTCGTTGCCCGAAGAAGAGTTGGCTGATATTCTTTGGCGCTATGGCGAAGAGAAACGGGCGCGGCGGGTGGCGCGGGCAATTGTGCGCAACCGCCCGATAACCACCACCGCGGAACTGGCCGAGGTTGTGGCTTCGGCCACTTCTTCTGGCAAGCGCGGTATGCACCCCGCGACCCGCACTTTTCAGGCTTTGCGCATTGCCGTGAACCGCGAACTTCAGAACTTGGAAGCCGCCCTTCCGCAGGCGCTTGATGCTCTAAAGCCCCACGGCAGGCTGGTGATTATCGCTTTTCACTCGCTGGAAGATAGGATTGTAAAGCATTTTATGCGCTCCGCTGCCGGTTATTGCACTTGTCCACCCGAACAGCCGCTATGTGAATGTGAGCGCAAGGCCGTCGTTAGGCTGATTAAACCTTTCCCCCTGATGCCCGGGGAAGAAGAGATTGCGCAAAACCCGCGCGCTCGCAGCGCTCGCCTGCGTGTGGCCGAAAAGTTGGCATCACACTTGCAGGGCAATTAAAGCCCATCCGAAATTCTTTTGGAGGTGTCGTTGCGAGGCGGCGTAGCCGCCGAAGTAGTCTCCTGTGAGCAAAAAAGGGGGGCTTCACCCCTTCGGGGCTCGCAATGACATCACTACGATATTTTTCGGATAGAGCCTCAACAAATATGGATACTGTTCGCATTCTTCACCAAACTTACAAAGAGTTGCCGTGGCGCAAGCGCATTCGCTACATCGCCACAGCGCTTGCCTTTGTGCTGGCTGTTGGAGCGTTTTTCTTCCTTGAAGTGCATTTTTCCAACCGCGCCATCTTGCTTGGCCGCCAAGCCCAACACCTGCAGGCCGAAATTCAAAACGATAGGCTTGAAATCATCATCCTGCAGGGGCAACTGGCAGAACAAACCTCCCTCAATCACCTGCACAAGGTTGCCAAGCGCCTTGGATACCGGCCGCTCACTTTGCAGGATGTCCACTATGCACCCGCACCAGCGTGGGCGCTTGCGGAAGATTCTCCAAAGCCGGCGTTGCAGGCGCAGGCTGTGCCCACCCCGCTACCGCGCAAATACACCATTTCTCTGGCCGAATGGCTTAGCGAAGAAGTGCTCTACCCGAGGGCGATGCGATGACAAACTTGGCCGCTGAGTTCCGTGAGGATACCGTGCCCATCACCCAAGCCACATGGAGGTACATTGTGGTGGCGGGTGTGCTGTTTGCCTTGGCAGCCGTGGTGGTCGGCCGGATGGTGTTGTTGGCCTTTGGGCCTGAGGGCAAACTCATCCTTCAGAGCGAAAGCGGCTATTACCTAAAACCCAGCCCCAAGCCGCGCGGGCTGATTTATGACCGCTCAGGCCATTTGCTCGCTGGGGACCGCGAGGTCTACGAACTTGACATCAACCTAAACGAGGTTGCGCCAACCGATATTCCCCGCATGGCGCAGGAAATTGCCGCCGTCTTGTCGCTTGACACAAAGGTGCTCCGGAAGCGCTTGCTGGAGGCGAAATCCGAAGGCGTGCCAAGCGTGATGCTGAGCAAGGAGGTTGCGAAATCCCAAAAAGCGGCTCTGGAAAAGCGCGCCGATGAATGGGTTTACAAAGACAAAAATGGCAAAGAAGTGAAGCCGCTGAGCGCTCTCAATTTTGTTTTGACCACGGCGCGGCTCTACCCCGAGGGCGATTTGGCCTCTAATGTGCTGGGTTTTGTGCCCCCCTTGGCAGAGCAAGGTTACGGCGGGGTGGAGCAGTTTTATGACGCCCTTTTGCGCGGCGGCGTGGAAATGCAAAAGCATTCTTATGCGCCGTGGGTGGTTTTGCCCACTGACGGCGTGCAGCCTGCCTCGCTCTACCTCACGATTGACCGCAATTTGCAGCATGCCGCGGAGGAAGAAGCCGCCGCCGCAGTGCAAAAGACCAAGGCCGAGTTTGCCGTTATCGTCGTGGCCGACCCATACACCGGCGCTATTTTGGCGATGGCGACCTCGCCGCACCCTCCGCTGGGCGACTACGACAAGTTGATGGCCTACATCAACAAATGGAATGCCTTCAACTTGGCGATTGAAAAGCCTTACGAGCCCGGCTCGGTTTTCAAAACCATCACAATGGCAATTGCCCTTGACATTGGCGCCGTCAAGCCCGATACGGAATTTGACGACACGGGCGTCTACACCGTTTCGGGTGCGCGCATTTACAACTGGAACCGCGGTGCTTGGGGCAAGCAAACCATGGTTGGCTGCCTTGCCTACTCGCTAAACACATGCCTCGCTTGGGTTGCGCATGAGAAAATACCGAAAAACACCTTTTACCGCTATCTGAATGCCTTTGGCTTTGGCGACTTGACCGGCATAGACCTCGGCGGCGAAGCGCCGGGCGGAGCGATGACCCCAACCACCCGCGATTCATACGGCCGCCCTATGTGGTCGTCCGCGGATCAGGCTTCGCAAGGCTTTGGGCAGGCTATCATGGTGACGCCTGTGCAGATGGTGGCCGCAATTTCGGCGATTGCCAACGGCGGCTACTTGGTCACTCCTCATGTTTTGGCTTACGAATCTATGGGTGGCAGGCGCTTTGCCTACCATCCAGAAGGCCGCGGGCAGGTGCTTTCTCCTTCCACTACGGCTACGCTCCGCAAAATGCTCACCGAATCGTTGCCGGTGGAGACCAAGACGGCGCTGGTGCCGGGATACTCAGTTGCCGGTAAAACCGGCACCGCTGAAATCGCCCTCCCCGAGGTTGGTTATTCCACCAACTTGACCAATGCGTCGTTTGCCGGTTGGTTCCCGGCCGATAAGCCCCGTTATGTGATTTATGTTTGGCTTTCCAAGCCCAAAACCTCGCCTTGGGCTTCTGTGGTGGCGGCTCCGGTTTTTGCGGAAATGGTCAAAAGGACGGCTTTGATTGAGAATGTGCCGCCCGATGATGTGCGCAAGCGCTTTGAAGGCGTTTCGCAGGTTACAGGGAAAAAGTGATGGAGTGTTGACGTGCTCACCTTGGCCGACATCGTTGAGGCGCTTGTAGGCCTTCGCCCGCCGTATGAGGATTTTCCAATTTCCGAAGCGGCGGTGGATTCGCGCCTTGCCATTCCTGCGAGCCTGTTTGTGGCATTGCGCGGCAGCCGCCACGATGGGCACGACTTTGTGAGCGATGCTTTTGCCCGAGGCGCTTCTGCGGCTTTGGTCGCCCGCCCCGTGGAGGCTTGCGCCACGGTTTTGGACTTGCGCCCTTCTGCCGCGCGCCGTCCTTTTCCCCCCGTGAAGCCACCGGTTTGCTTGCTGGTTGAAGATCCACTGAAGGCGCTTCAGCAGGCGGCGCGCTTTTGGCGGCGTAAACTGCCGCATGTGCGCGTCATCGGCATTACCGGCAGCGTCGGCAAATCCACCACCAAAGAATTGACGGCGCAGGTGCTTTCGCGCCGCTACCGTACCTTGAAAAACCGCGGCAACTTCAATAACGAAATTGGCTTGCCGCTCACCTTGCTCAGCCTCACCACCGGCCACGAGCGGGCGGTCCTGGAGATGGGTTTTTATGTCCCCGGCGAGATAGCCTTCCTCTGCGATTTGGCGCTTCCGCAGGTGGGCGTGGTGACCAACATCGGCACGGTGCACGCCGAGCGCGCCGGTTCGCAAGCCGAAATTGCCCGCGGCAAGGCCGAACTGGTGGAAGCCCTTCCGTCCGCGCCCGAAGGCGTTGCCATCCTCAACTACGATGACCCGTTAGTGCGGGCTATGGCCGAAAAAACCGCCGCGCGCGTCTCCTTTTACGGCTTGAGCCCTCAGGCAGATTTGTGGGCTGACCAAATTGAGGGCTTGGGCTTGGATGGCATCCGCCTGCGTTTGCACTACCGCGGCGAAAGTCTGACGGTGAAAGTGCCGCTTTTGGGGCGGCATTCGGCGCACACGGTGCTTCGCGCTGCGGCGGTTGGCTTAGTTGAGGGCTTGAATTGGCAAGAAATTGTGGAAGGCCTGCGCCTCGGGCACACCCAACTGCGGCTTGTGGCGGTGCGGGCTGCCAATGGCGCTCTTTTGCTGGACGACACCTACAACGCCTCGCCCCAATCCACCATGGCGGCGCTGAATTTGCTTGCCGATTTGGAGGGGCGGCGGGTGGCGGTGCTGGGCGATATGCTGGAACTTGGACAGTATGAGCGCATAGGTCACGAACGTGTTGGGCGGCGCGCTGCCGAGGTGGCTGCGCTGCTGGTGACTGTGGGCGAGCGCGGCAAAATCATCGCCGAGGCGGCGCTTTCTGCCGGAATGCCGCGCGAGGCAGTTTTTGTGGCCGATGACGCCGAGCAGGCAATCGCTTTTCTGCGCGCCAACCTTCGCCCCGACGATGTGGTGCTGGTGAAGGGCTCGCGTGCTGTCCACATGGAAACCATTGTTGCCGCGCTGGAGAAAAACGCATGATTTCGTCCCCTGCCCCCACAACGCTTGCTTTGAGCCTCGCGGCGCTCAGTTT
>JALUBW010000051.1 GCA_027044735.1 Anaerolineales bacterium | reverse complement strand
CTTACCTCGGCGGAATTGTCAAGTCGCTGCGAGAGGCGGGCTTAGAGGCCGATTATCGCGTTGAGGTTGGCCCGATTGTGGAAACAATAGACCGCATTGCGCGCGCCGAAAAGGCCGACCTGCTGGCGATGACCACCCACAGCCGCAACCTGCTTCATTATTGGATGCTGGGCAGCAAGGCCAGCAAAATCCTTCAGCGTGTCAACATCCCCATGTTGGTCATTCACCCCAAGGAAGAAAGGGTTGAGCCGCGCTTTAGCAAAATTTTGGTTTCGCTTGACGGCTCGGAGTATTCGGAGCGGGTGCTGGCTTATGTTTTCTCCCTCGCTCCGGCCTTCAAGAGCAACATCACTTTGCTGTCTGTGCCCGAAATTTCGGTTTCGCCGGCGGTTTACGGCTCTATGGCCGATTATGTGGCAAAGTTGCAGAAGGAGGCCGAGCGCAAGACGCGCGCTTACCTTGAACGCGTGGCCGCAATTTTGCGCTCGCGAGGGTTGCAGGTTAGCGTTGTTGTGGGCAGCGGCGGCGATATTCCTTCGCAGGCCATAATTGCTGCTGCCGAGCGCATGAACGCCGATTTGATAATGATGGCTACTCACGGGCGCGGTGGCTTAGACCGCATTCTGGTCGGCTCAACCACCGAGCGCGTTATTCAGGGCACCGACCGTCCGCTTTTCCTTTTGCCAATTCCGGAAAAGAGGAACTGGTAGCGGTTTTGGGCTACCACTTTAGCAGGGCTACGCTTTCCTTCCACACAAGCGGCAGCGCGCCAATGAAGCCCACGGTGGCGGCGAGGATTCCGCGCACCAGCAGCGGCATTGGCGCCCAAGCCATCACCGCGGCGGTAGCCCCCGCGCCGAGCAAAGCCGCCAGTGGTGCGCGCCAGCCAGTCCTGCCGAAGGACGGCACCCCTTTCCCCCGCCGTTTGAGCAAAATCAGCAGCAACGTTGCCTCGGTGGTGAACGCAACCGCGTTTGCCGTCCCTATGCCCGTTACGCCGGTGAGGATGCCGCGCGCACCGATCCGCGCTCCGGTCGCAATCAGCGTGATTGCCACGGCAAGGTAAACCGCCGTGTTTATCGCCGAGGCGAAAAGGGGGGTGATTGCGTCCTGCTGGGCGTAGAATGACCGCGCCGCCAACTCCAGCAAGGCGTGCCCGGCAAGGCCGAGTAGGTATGCCCGCGCTGCCCATACCACCAGCCGAGTGCCCGCCTCGCCTAAGCCCAGCACCGGCACAAGCCCCGGCAGGGCAATTGCCAGCACCGCTGCAATCGGCAAACTGAGCGCCAGCAAGCCGCGCACGCCGCGGTTGAACGTTGCCGCAAATGCTTCCCATTCGCCGCGGGCTATTTGCTCCGAAAGCGTCGGCAAAAGCACCAATCCCAACGCCGTGCCGATTAGCGTTTCGGGGACTTGCATGATGAACCAGCCGTAACTCAGCGCGCTGACCGCCCCTTGCCCCAAGCCCGAGGCGAGGTTGTCGCGGGCGAGGAAAATCAGTTGGATGAAAAACATGGTGGCGACGCGCGGTCCCATCAGGCTTAGCACTTTTTTCACCCCCGGGTGGGAAATTGTGAGCGCTGCCGTCCAGCGGAAGCCGTATTTTACCAAGCCGGGCACCTGCACGCCGAAATGGAGCGCCGCGCCCAACAGCACCCCGTACACCAAGCCGTAAATGCCGAAGCGGTTGGCGAGCACGGTTGCGCCGAAAATTTGCCCGATGTTGTACATCAGCGGGGCAAGCGCGGGCAGGAAGAAGTGCTGATTTGCCTGCAAGCCCGCTGTTACCAGCCCGCTTAGCGAAAAAATCAGCGTGCCGATTAGGTCTAAGCGCATTAGCGAAGCGGTGAGGTGTTGTTGCTCGGGCGTGAAGTTGGGGGCAATGCCGAATTTCCAGCGGATTAGCGGCTCGGCGAGCAAGGCGATGAGGAAGGCTAAGGCGGCGGTGATGACGAAGGCGAGGTTGGCGACGCGCGAAAACAAATCCCACGCGGCGGAGCGGCCATAGCGGGTGCGGTATTCGGCGAGGACGGGGATGAAAGCCATCGCGAGCGCGCCGCCGGAAATCAGTGCGAAGAGCAGGTCGGGCAGGTTGTTGGCGGCGTTGAAGGCGTCCATCGCGGGGGTAAGGCGAAAGCGATGGCCGACCACGGTGATGCGGATAAACGCGAGGACTTTGTCGGCGGCCAACAGAGCCGCCAACATCAGGGTTGTGCGTGCTATGCGCGGTAGGAGGTGTTTATGCCCGCTCATTATTTCGTATAGCCAATGTGTAACGTTGGGAAATGAAGCCCCGCGGCTCGCACCCTAACCCCTCCACCCCGAACATCGCTCCCACAGGGCACAGGGCATCATGGCATCAGGGCATCATGGCATCGGGCATCATGGCACGCCTTGGGCATCACTCACTTCCTTTTTAAAGCCCACAACACAACCGCCGCGACCGCGCCGCCTATCAGCCCCAGAAGCGCGGTTTGGCGCGTGTCCAGTAGGGTAGTGACGTTGCCTTCCACTTTGCCGGCGATCAGCACTTTGGCGTCAATTTGCTCAGCCTGCACACTGCGGGCGGCCATCACCACCGCGTTCAGGTCCTCGGCGGCGACTTCGTTTGCCACGACGACCGTGCCAACGCTGTCGTCCATGCTCACGTTTTTCGCCTGCAAGAATGCCACCGCCGAATTTTCAATTTGCGCCTCGCCCGCGCTCACTTTTTGCGCGGCCGTTTCGCTTATGTGCGCTTCTTGAGCCACCACCTTCTTCACTCCCGATTGGCTGATGCTTACGCTTTCTTCTTCAACTTCATCTACCGCTTGTTGACTGATTTCCTTTTCCACTTGTTGCCTCCTTTCTCGGCTTGGTGCTCGGTCCTTGCGGCTTTGAAACCGCAGAGCAAAACCGCAGATTACGCAGATTACACAGAAAAATCTGTGGTTTTTCATCCACCGATTGACGCGGATTTGCACTGCTTGAGGAAAAACACAGAAGACACAGAAACACCACAGAAAGCACAGAAAGTTTTTCTTGGCCTCTTTGGGCAAGGATTTGCCTCGCCCCTACTCTGCGCCTCTGCATTAATCTTGGCGTCCTTTGCGTTCTTGGCGTCCTTGGCGTTAACCTCCTCTGCTAATCTGTGCAATCTGTGGTTTTTAAAACTTTGCTCACCCATTCAATCTCGGCGCCAAAAATTTCCTTCGGTGGGCGGGCTGCTTCGCTCGGCTTGACGCACCCTCCCTTCGTGCTGGTCAATTCTTGCACATCGTCAATCGTGATTGTGCCGTCCTCCTCAATATCCAGCGGGTGGAGCACGCAGTAAAACGGCTTCAGCGCCCACGGGTGTTTGCCCAGCGCCTCGGAGGCAAGTTGCAGGGCGCAATAGCCGTCCGGCGGGACCCAAAACACACACGCGCTGCCAAGCGGGTGCTCGGGGCGGGTGAGCACGCGCGTATGCCGCACCTTTCCGCAGGGCAGGTGAGGGTCGGGCTCAGTTTCATCGGTGAACCAGCCTGCGGGGTCTTCGGCTTCGGGCGGCAAAAAGCGCCGCACGGCTTCGGCGTTTTCCATTATCTTGGCAATTTCGCCTTCGCCCACCCAAACGCCGTAAGCGCAACAAGCACCGCGGCACGCAGGGAAATCGCAGCAGGCTATCGGCGCAGGCCGGTTCATGCGTTTGGAAAGTTTCATTTGTGTAATTCGTGGGTTGTTGCGTCGGGCGTTGTTACGTCGTGGAGTGTAGCCTTGTCCGAGGGACAAAAACACCGAAACACTTGACACTGGAACACTTGACACTGGAACACTTGACACTGGAACACTTGACACCGGGCACCCTTCACCGGGCATCGTTGTTCTGGGCATCGTTTTGCCCGCACACCTCACACTTCGGATTTTTCCGCAGTTTGATGGTGTCAAAACTTGTGACGAAGAGGTTATAGAGCAGCAGTTTGCCGATCAGCGGCTCGCCCACGCCCAAAATGAGTTTTAGGGCTTCTGCCGCTTCCAGCGTGCCGACCACGCCGGGGAGCGCGCCCAGCACGCCGCGGACCCCTTTCGCCTCCTCGGGCGCTTTTGGAAACACGCAGTTGTAGCACGGACCTTCAGGGGCGTAAAACACGCTGACCTGCCCGTCGTATTCGTGGATAGCGCCGTAGACGTAGGGCTTGCTTTGGCGCACCGCGGCGGCGTTGATTACGTAGCGCGTGGCGAAGTTGTCGCTTCCGTCCACGAGTATGTCGTAATCGGCGGCGATTTTCTCGGCGTTTTCGGCGGTGAAGCGCAGGTTGTAAGCGTCAATTTGGATTTTGGGGTTGAGGTTGTGGAGGCGCTCGCGCGCCGCCTCAACCTTTGGCTTGCCCACCTGCGGCGTGGAATAGAGCACCTGCCGCTGGAGGTTGCTTTCGTCCACGCGGTCGGCGTCAACAATGCCGATGCGCCCCACGCCCGCGGCGGCGAGGTAAAGCGCCGCCGGCGAGCCGATCCCGCCGACGCCCACGATGAGCACCGAAGCGCTTTTTATCTTCCGCTGACCCTCTTCGCCCACCTCGCGCAGGATTATGTGGCGGGCATACCGCCGCAAATCGTCATCGGTCAGTTCCGCCGTTGGAGGGATTGAGAATAAAGTCATTGCCTTCTCCAGCAACTAAAACAACAGGTTACACAGATTGGTGCAGAAGATTAACGCAGAGGTGCAGAGAAAGCAAAGAGGTTAACGCCAAGGCGCCAAGAAATGCGAAGGACGCCAAGAAAAATTTTCTGTGTCATCTGCGAATTTCTGTGTTTTCTGTTGGGCTTCTGTGCTTTCTGTGTTTTTGTTCAATTCACGGCGCGGATTAGCGCCTTGGGGTTGCGCCGCCATTTCTTGGATGGGCTTTCGCCGCGGGCGATGGCGGTTAGTATCTCGGTCAGGGCTCGGTTTACGGGCGTGGGCACTCTCAGCCGCGCGCCGAACCGCGCCACCGCGCCGTTCAGCGCCTCCACCTCGGTGACGCCGCGCCCGCTGTGCAGGTCAATCTCTGCCTCGGCTTCTACGCCGTTGAGCAGGCTCAAAATCGGCGGAAATTGCCCAGCGTGCGGGCGGATTTCGTCCAAAAACGCTGGCAGGTGATAGTTTTTCAGGGCGAGGATGGCGAGGTCGTAGGGCGCGCCGTCCAAAGCCTCTTTCGGGGATGCGGCTATGGACGGTTGGGGGATCGCGGTGACGCGCCCCGAAGCCCATTCCAGCCTAATGCCGTGTTCGCGGAGAT
>JALUBW010000050.1 GCA_027044735.1 Anaerolineales bacterium | reverse complement strand
CCGTGGCACAGGTTGCCGGAATCATGGGCGCAAAGCGCACCAGCGACCTCATTCCCCTATGCCACCCGCTGCCGCTGACGCACGTAGAGGTTGAATTCTCCCTGCGCGACGACCTCCCCGGCGTGGAAATCACCGCTACCGCCCGCACCGTGGCGCAAACCGGCGTGGAAATGGAAGCGCTGACAGCAGTCTCGGTTGCTGCGCTCACGGTTTACGACATGGCGAAGGCGGTTGAAAAGACCATGCGCCTGACCAACATCCGCCTTGTGCGCAAACACGGCGGGCAAAGCGGCGATGTGATAAACGAGTGACGCCATGCCTGAGCACAAAGTCCTCCTTTTTGCCACCCTGCGCGACCTCGCCGCGCCCGCGGTAACGGTTGAACTGCCCACGGGTGCAACCGTGCGCGACCTGCGCGCCGCCCTCGCCGCCGCCCATCCGGCGCTAAAGCCGTACCTTGAAGACGCTATCGTTGCCGTCAACCACGATTTCGCGCTGGAAGACGAGCAAATCCCCCAAAATGCCGAAATTGCCGTTTTCCCGCCGGTCAGCGGCGGCTGAAAATATAGGAGCGAAAAAATGCCCAACATAACCATCACCTTTTTCGCCGCGCTGAGCGACCTAACCGGCACAAGCCGCCTCAATTTGGAAATCCCCGATGGCACAACCATAGGCGAACTGAAACAGCGTCTGATTGAAACTTACCCTGAGTTGGAAGACGCCTTCAGGCATGGCTTGGAAATTGTGATCGGCGATACAATCGCCCACGATGACGATGTGATTCCGCAAAACGCGCGCATCGCCTTGTTTTACCCCAAATGATGGAGTAAACATGCCCAAAATCACCGTGATATTTTTCGCCGCACTGAGCGATATAACCGGCACGCGCCGTTTAGAAATGGAAATTCCTGAAGGAACCACTGTGGGCGAACTCAAGCGCATTTTGCTTGAACGCTACCCGGGCTTGGAAAAATCATTTCAGGGAATTGTTACCTCAATCGGCCCGGAAACCGCGGAAGACGATGAAATCATCCCCGACGGCGCGCAGGTAGCCCTTTTCCACCCGATTGCAGGCGGCGATGGGCAAGAGCCACCCACAATCGTGCGGGTAACGGACGAGCCGCTTGACGTAAACGGCTTGATTGCCCAAATCACCACGCCGGCGGTTGGGGCAGTGGTAACGTTTGTCGGCACAGTGCGCGGCTTCACCCGCGGCAAGCAAACCAGTGCGCTGGAATACGAAGCCTACAACCCAATGGCAGAAGCCAAACTGCGCCAAATCGCCGCCGAAATCCGC
>JALUBW010000049.1 GCA_027044735.1 Anaerolineales bacterium | reverse complement strand
GGACGGTGGTAGTAGGTGCTCCGCGGCAGGCCAAGCACCTCGCAGAGCATAGCCACGGGATAGCCATGGGCTTGATGAAGATGCTCGATCATCGTGCGCTGTCTTCCCCGGTCAAGCCCAGCATGAGGGAGGCTTTTTTTGCCATTTCCAGTTGCAAGGTCAGCCGCCCCACCATGCGCTCCAGTGCCTGGATCCGGATTTCAGCCTGTTGGCGCTCTTGATCACCGCGAAAGATCTGGTCAGCCTGGGCAAGAAACTGCTGTTTCCAGCGGGTCAGCAAGGATGGTTTGATGCGGTGCTCACGGCAGACTTCGGCCGCCGTTTTCGTTCCACTGATGACAGCCAATACAACGGCTGCTTTGAACTCAGGTGTGTAGGTCCTACGTTTGCTCATCGGTCTCTCCTGATTTTGGACGCTCGTGTTACTTTACCACATGTCCAAGATCAGGGGGCCACTACACTAACTTTACATCGCTCGTTGTAGAACTGCCACATACCACATTGCTTGCTCCAAAGGGACTGTCGCTACAAACTGCCCTCGCTCATAATCAACCATTCCGCCTGATTCTACCTTCACCAATTGCAGACCCGTACCCTCTAACAACAACCGCAAATCCGCCGGCGAGTAACACCGTAACCGTTTCATCTTGGGTTGACAAAATAGTGTAAGATAAAAATAGCTACAACCTTACACCAAGGAGGGGTGCAAAATGGTGCAATGGTTGGTCTCTCCTGTTGCGGATTCCCCCAACATCACATCCCAGACCAGGCAATGCCCCCAATGTGGCTATGAATTTGCTTATCGCCACGGGCAGCGCACTCGCATCATCGGCGATTGGAAAATCTCTACCGTCACCCAACTTCGCATGCGTTGTCCCAAATGTGGCACAACCTGGACGGTTTATCCTGAAGGCATCGACCCGGCCGTCCGCCGCAGCCGCAGAGCGCAACAATTCGGCGTTTTCCTCTACGCAGCCGGCCTCTCTTACCGCCAAACAGCTGCTGCCCTGCGCACCTTGGGTATTCCCGCTTCGCCGTCTACCGTACTGCGGGATGTCCAAAGCCATGCTGCCCGCGAACAAGTACGGGCCCATCATGCGCTTTTGAAGGGCAAAGTTCGTGTCCGCACCATTGGCGTAGACGGCACCGGTGTCAAAATGGCGGGCAAGCCCAACGGGAGCACTCATAAGTTGTAGAATCAGGCAGCAAGGGGCCAGCCGGTGGTGGGAGACCAAGCATCGCTCAACCAGGCTGCTCGCGCTTTGGCGGTCATTTCAGCCCCGTATGGCGTCCATCGA
>JALUBW010000048.1 GCA_027044735.1 Anaerolineales bacterium | reverse complement strand
GCCTGCGAAATTCGGTTATGGTAGTATAATGAATTGAGAAAAAGCGTAATTCCCTGCATCTATTTAGCGGGATGGCCGATAATTCTAAGTTGAAGGAGGCTTTTTATGACAAAGCGGCCTGTTGTAACCGTAGATGGTAATGAGGCAACCACGTTTGTAGCGTACCACGCGAGCGAAGTGGTTGCCATTTACCCCATCACACCTGCATCGCCGATGGGGGAACTTGCCGACCTGTGGGCGGCGGAGGGTAAGCCGAACATTTGGGGCTCTGTGCCGCAGGTTATTGAGATGGAGAGCGAGGGTGGTGCGGCCGGCGCTGTGCACGGCTCGCTGCAAGCCGGTGCGCTGACCACCACGTTCACCGCTTCTCAAGGCTTGCTCTTGATGATCCCCAATATGTACAAAATCGCGGGCGAGTTGACCTCTACTGTGTTTCACATTGCAGCCCGCTCGGTGGCGGCTCAGGCGCTCTCCATTTTTGGTGACCACACCGACGTGATGACGGCGCGCGCCACGGGTTGGGCTTTTCTCTTCTCCGCCAACCCCCAAGAGGCGCAAGACCTCGCACTCATCGCCCACGCATCAACGCTTGAGGCGCGTGTGCCCTTCCTCCATGTGATGGACGGCTTCCGCACCTCGCACGAAATCCGCAAGATTGAGCGCCTGCTGCCCGAGGACATCCGCGCGATGATAAACGACGAACTCGTGCGGGCGCATCGTGAGCGCGCTCTCAACCCTGAACGCCCGTTCATCCGCGGCACGGCGCAAAACCCCGATGTGTTCTTCCAAGCCCGTGAAACCGTCAACCCGTTCTACATTGCCACTCCCGCCATTGTGCAGAAGTACATGGACAAATTCTACGAACTTGTGGGGCGGCGCTACAACTTGTTTGACTACGTTGGCGCTCCCGATGCCGAGCGGGTGATTGTGTTGATGGGCTCCGGCGCCGATACCGCCCACGAAACTGTGGAATACATGACCTCCAAGATGGGCGAAAAGGTCGGCGTGCTCAAGGTGCGGCTGTTCCGCCCCTTCTCGGTTGAGCACTTCATCAAGTCGCTGCCCAAGACCGTGAAGAAAATCGCCGTGCTTGACCGCACTAAAGAGCCCGGCAGCGCCGGTGAGCCGCTGTATCAGGATGTGCTCACGGCCATTCGCGAAGCCGAAATCCGCGGCGAACTGCCTTTTGAAACTACCCCGATTGTAGTCGGCGGGCGCTACGGTCTATCCTCTAAAGAGTTCACCCCCGCGATGGTCAAAGGCATCTTTGACGAACTCAAGAAGGATGACCCCAAAAACCACTTCACGGTCGGCATTTACGACGACCTTACCCACACCAGCATTGAATACGACCCCGACTTTTCCACCGAAGACCCCGAAACCATCCGCGCCGTGTTCTACGGTTTGGGTTCCGATGGTACGGTCGGCGCGAACAAGAACAGCATCAAAATCATCGGCACTGAAACCGACAACTACGCTCAGGGCTACTTTGTGTACGACTCGCGCAAATCTGGTTCAATGACCACCTCGCACCTGCGCTTTGGCCCTAACCCCATCCGCTCAACCTACCTAATCCGCAAGGCTAACTTTGTGGCCTGTCATCAGTTTTCTTTCCTTGAGCGGATTAATGTTTTGAAGACTGCCGAGCCCGGCGCTACTTTCTTGCTCAACTCTCCTTATGAGGCTGACGAGGTCTGGGATAAACTCCCGCGCACCATCCAGAAGGAGATCATTGACAAGAAACTGCGCTTCTTTGTGATTGACGGCTATAAAGTGGCGCGGGATGTGGGTTTGGGCGGCCGCATCAACACCATTCTGCAGACCGCTTTCTTTGCCATCAGCGGCGTGTTGCCCAAGGACGAGGCAATTGCCAAGATCAAAGAGGCAATCAAGAAGACTTACGGCCGCAAGGGCGAAGACATTGTGAAGAAGAACTTTGCCGCTGTGGACGCTGCGCTTGCTCATTTGCACGAAGTCAAAGTGCCCGATAAAGTGACTTCCACGATTGAAATGCGCCCGCCCGTTCCGCCCGAAGCGCCCGAATTTGTGCGGAAGGTTACCGCCAAGATGATTGCGGGTGAGGGTGATGAACTCCCGACCAGTGTGTTGCCCAATGACGGTACTTACCCGAGCGGCACCACCCGTTGGGAAAAGCGCAACATCGCCCTTGAAATTCCCGTTTGGGAGCCCGACCTGTGTATCCAGTGCGGTAAGTGCGTGATGGCGTGCCCGCACGCGGTCATCCGCGCGAAGGTGGTCGCTCCCGAGGCGCTGGAAGATGCCCCGCCCACGCTCAAGCACATGCCCGCCAAATGGCGCCAGTTCAAGGGCATGGAATACATCATTCAGGTTTCACCCGAAGACTGTACCGGCTGCGGCTTGTGCGTGGAAGTCTGCCCCGCGGTGGACAAGAACAACCCCGAGCGCAAGGCGCTCAACATGGCGCCTCAGCCGCCGATCCGCGAGCAGGAATCCAAGAATTGGGAATTCTTCTTCAACTTGCCCGACCCGCCGCGCAATCAACTCAAGTTCAACGTGGCCAAAGACGTGCAGTTGCTCACTCCGCTGTTTGAGTTCTCGGGTGCTTGCGCTGGCTGCGGTGAGACGCCGTATTTATCGCTGTTGACCCGCCTGTTCGGCGATCGGGCTATCGTTGCCAATGCAACCGGCTGTTCCTCCATTTACGGCGGCAACCTGCCCACCACGCCTTGGGCTTACAACAAAGATGGGCGCGGCCCGGCTTGGTCTAACTCGCTGTTTGAGGATAACGCCGAGTTCGGCTTGGGTATGCGCGTTGCGGTTGACAAGCAGAACGAGTATGCGCGCGAACTGCTGGAGGCGCTTGCCCCGCAAGTCGGTGAGGAACTGGCGGAGGCCATCCTCAACGCCGACCAGTCTACCGAGGAAGGCATCAACGCCCAGCGCGAGCGCGTTGAGGAATTGAAGCAGCGCCTTTCCAAGATGGAACAGACGCCGAAAGTGAAAGACCTGCTCCACGTGGCCGACGCGCTGGTGAAGAAGAGCGTGTGGATTGTGGGCGGTGACGGCTGGGCTTACGACATCGGCTACGGCGGATTGGATCACGTTTTGGCGTCCGGACGGAATGTGAACATTTTGGTGCTGGACACCGAGGTTTATTCCAACACCGGCGGTCAGATGTCCAAGGCTACGCCGCGCGGCGCCGTTGCCAAGTTTGCCGCCGCGGGCAAGCCGTTGCCTAAGAAAGACTTGGCAATGATGGCAATGACCTACGGCAATGTGTATGTGGCGCGCGTGGCAATGGGCGCTAACGAATCGCAGACCATCAAGGCTTTCCTTGAGGCTGAATCCTACGACGGCCCGTCGCTCATTATTGCTTACTCGCATTGTATTGCGCACGGTTACGACCTGCGCTATGGCTTTGACCAGCAGAAGCGCGCAGTGGATTCGGGTTACTGGCCGCTCATCCGGTTTGACCCGCGCCGTATCAAGCAGGGCAAGCCGCCTCTGCAACTTGATTCGCGCGACCCGAAGATTCCGCTGCACGAATACGTCTACAACGAGACGCGCTACACCATGCTTGCCCGCAGCAAGCCCGAGCGCGCCGAAGAACTGCTTGCCAAGGCGCAGGAAGACGTCAAGATGCGCTGGCAAATGTACAAGATGTGGGCGCAGATGAAATTCAGCCTTGACGAGGACGGAAACGGCAACAGCAAGAAATAGTGCCTTGCATGAAAAACTCCCGACGGCATTTTCGCCGTCGGGAGTTTTTGTCAGTACGCATTACGCAGTTGCCCATAGAAGCGCTCGTTTTCATGTCATGGCGAGCCGCCATAGGCGGCGAAGCCATCCCCAAGACAGTGCGGGGGGCCGCTTCGGCGGCCTACAGCCGCCTCGCGGTGACACAAAAGGAGGAACTGCGTAACTTCTAGTCAGAATTTTGCTCGGATGCAAAGCAATGGCCTTCCCTGCACTGCAGGAAAGGCCATTCGCTGGGAAGGTAAAGCGGCGGGTGGGCCGCTCACTCAACCATGATTTCAACCCGGTCGCCGTCGTCGTGGTCTACTATTTCTAAAAACTTTCCTGCTTCAGGGTCTGCAGCCAGCCCGTCCAAAATTTCTTGCAGGTTTTTCATTTCCGATTCTGGCAAAAAGCGGCCGCCAATTTTCTTCGCTAAGCCTATCAACCCTATGGGGATTTTCAAATTTATGGTTGGCTTTTCGTGCCCGCCTTCAACAATTCGTATTCTAAGCCAGCGGGCTTTTTTGGGCTTAGAAGGCGCGGCTACGGCTTTTTCTTCGGAGGCTTCAAGTGCTTCCAGCAGTTGGGAGGCTTCCTCGGCTGTGATGGTGCCTGCTTCAACCATTTTGAGAATGCGTTTTCTTTCTTCGCTTATGCTCATTTTCGGGCTCCTGAGGGTTGGGGTAAAATTAGTGTACGGATGGCAAATTTCGTGCGCGCGCAATGAAATAATACACCATAAGCACGATTTTGTCAAGGCGGTTTTAGAATTTCGTATGGCTCTTTGAGGATTTTGAAGATGGCGTTACCGATAATTGCACTGCTTACGGATTTTGGAACCCAAGATCCTTACACGGCGCTCATGAAAGCCGTAATCCTTCAGCGCGTAGAAGCGCACCTTGTGGATATAACCCATCACATCCCCTCAGGAGATGTTGAGCGGGGCGCGTTTGTGCTCTGGCAAAGTTGGCGCTACTTCCCGAAAGGGACGGTGTTTTTGGCGGTGGTGGACCCGGGGGTGGGGACTCATCGCTTGCCGGTTTTGGCCGAGGCAGAGGGCTATCGTTTCATCGCCCCCGATAACGGCCTGCTTTCTTACTTGCTTCCCGAAAATGCTCACGCTTGGGCAATTGCCAATCCTGTTTTCCACTTGCCGAACCCGAGTCCAACATTTCACGGTCGTGATATTTTTGCACCTGCTGCGGCTTATGCGGCCAAGGGGGTGCCGGGCAAGGCTTTTGGGCCTCTTGTGCCTGCGCTGAAACGGTTGCCGCGGCCGCAGTGTCGCCTTGTTGGCGAGGAAATACAGGCTCAGGTTTTGCACCCCGACCATTTTGGCAATCTAATCACCTCAGCCGGTGTGTTTCAAAAAGAGGGAGACTTGTGGGTTTTCGCACCGTGGGTTGGCAAGGCGATGCCCGTGTATTTCACTCCCACAGCGGTGCGCTTGCCTAATGGGAAAGCTGTGCCTCTTTTCAAAACATTTGCCGAGATTCCACAAGGCGAGGTGGGGGCTATTGTTGGCAGCGCCGGCATGATAGAAATTGTGGCAAACCGGCAAAGCGCGGCGGAAATGCTTGGGCTGGAGCGCGG
>JALUBW010000047.1:1875-17513 GCA_027044735.1 Anaerolineales bacterium | reverse complement strand
GTGCTGTTGGATTTGGGCGCGGTGGCGAGGTAAAGCGTCGCCTCGGCTAAGTGGTAAACGCCTTCGGGCAACCCCACCCATTCAAACGCCTGCGCTGCGGCGGCGGTTACCACCAACGCCTGCGGGTCGGCAAGCCCCACATCCTCGGCGGCGAGGATAAGCAGGCGGCGGAGGATGAAGCGCGGGTCTTCGCCTGCCTCCACCATTTTGGCAAGCCAAAAAAGCGCCGCGTCGGGGTCGGAGCCGCGCACCGATTTGATGAACGCCGAAATCGTGTGGTAGTGCGCGTCGCCGTCTTTGTCGTAGAGCAGGGCGCGGCGCTGAAGCGCCTCTTGCAGGATTTCGACGGTGAGGTGAATTGCGCCGTCCGCGGCGGGCTCAGCGCTTTCAACTGCCAGTTCCAATGCGTTGAGGGCAACGCGCGCATCGCCGTGCACCGCGTGGGCGAGCATATCCAGTGCCTCGGCTGGCACGATGATTTTGCGCTTGCCATAGCCGCGTTCGGGGTCGGAAAGGGCGCGGGTGAGGATGGTGCGGATGTGGCGCGGCTCTAACGGGCGGAGTTGGAAGACGCGCGAGCGCGAAACCAGCGCCGAAATCACCTCAAAATAGGGGTTTTCGGTGGTCGCGCCGATGAAGATGATTGTGCCGTCCTCAACATGCGGAAGCAGGGCATCCTGCTGGGCTTTGTTCCAGCGGTGGACTTCGTCCACAAAAAGGATAGTGCGCACGCCTTGCTTGCGGCGGGTTTGGGCGGCGTCAATCACCTTGCGCAAATCGGCTTTGCCCGCGAGCACAGCCGACAGCGTGACAAAATGGGATTTCGTGTGAGCGGCAATCAGGCGCGCCAGCGTGGTTTTGCCGCAGCCGGGAGGCCCCCACAGGATTATGGAAGAAAACAAGCGGTCGCTTTCAATCGCGCGCCGCAAAAGTTTGCCCTTCCCCAAAATGTGCTCTTGCCCCACAAATTCGTCAAGCGTGCGCGGGCGCATCCGCTCGGCTAACGGCGGGGTGGGGGATGGGGTGGTTTCGGTCATAAAAGGGAGCATGGGAAGTTGTTGCGTCGTTAGGTCGTTGGGTCGTTGGGTCGTTGGGTCGTAAAAGCGAAGCAGGAACACAGAAATTTACAGAGCGCACAGAAATTTCTCTTTGCGTCTCCGCTTCCTCTGCGTCTTTGCGTTAATCTTGGCGTCCTTGGCGTTAACTTCTTTGCGCCCTCTGCGCCTCTGCTTTCTCTGCGCCTTTGCGTTAATCGGAAAGGGCGCGGCCTTGAAAACCGCGCCCTTCATCGCTAAAGGTCTTCGCCAAGGCCGAGAAGCCCGATTTCCACCTTGGGCGGCTTTGGTTTGGCAGAATCTTTGCCGAATGTCTCTATGCCGTCATTGGTGATGGCTTCCACGGCAATGCCAAGGCTCTGAAGTTCCTTCACGAGCACTTTGAACGAAGCCGGAAGGCCGGGCTCCTCAATCGGCTCACCTTTCACGATGGCTTCGTAAGTCTTGACGCGCCCTTGCACGTCGTCGGATTTCACGGTCAGCATTTCCTGCAAGGTGTAAGCCGCGCCGTAAGCCTCCAGCGCCCAAACCTCCATTTCGCCGAAGCGCTGACCGCCGAACTGCGCCTTACCGCCCAGAGGCTGTTGCGTAACGAGGCTGTAGGGACCGGTGGAGCGGGCGTGCACCTTGTCCTCAACGAGGTGGTGCAGTTTGAGGATGGTCATCACGCCAACGGTGACGGGGCGGTCGTAAGGCTCGCCGGTAAGCCCATCGCGCACGATTTGCTTGCCCAAGGTGGGCATCGGTTTGCCGGTTTCAAGCATGGCTTCTTTGGCTTTTTCGCGCAGGTCATCGCCGCTGAGGTCTTTGGCCTCATAGCCGAGAGTTTCCAGCCACAGCCGCAAGCCTGCTTCCACCGCGCGGGCATCTTGCTCATCGCGCTTGCGAGGGGGAATGTTCATGTCCTCAAATGCGAGGATTTTGTCGGGGTCGTAGCCTTTTTCGCGCAGCCATTCGCGCAGAGTGGAACGGCGGGCGTAAATTTCGTCATCGCTCAAGCGGTAAACGTCGTAGCCTTTCTCGCCGAGCCAGTCTTCAAGGTAGATGAGCCGCACTTCGGCGTCGTCCTGCAAGGTTTCGGGATCGTACCCTTGCTCGCGCACAAAGTTCCACGCTTGCTCGGTAATTTCCTTCCACGCTTGGTCAATCATCCATGCGCGCACAAGTTCGGCTTCCACCTCCGACTCGCTTGCGCTGTCAAACACGGGAACGACCGCGCGAAAGCCCAATTCCTTCGCCGCCCAGCCGAGGTGCACTTCCAGCACCTGCCCGATGTTCATACGGCCGGGCACGCCCAGCGGGTTGAGGATGATGTCAACCGGCGTGCCGTCTTCAAGGAAGGGCATGTCTTCCACCGGCACGACTTTGGAAATCACGCCTTTGTTGCCGTGGCGGCCTGCGACTTTGTCGCCAGCGGTGATTTTACGGCGCTGAGCAACCGAAACGCGCACCATCTTTTCCACGCCGGCGGGCAGGTCGCGGTTTTCTTCGCGGGTGAAAACCTTGACGTCAATCACCGTGCCGCGCTCGCCGTGCGGCATACGGAGCGATGTATCTTTCACATCGCGGACTTTTTCGCCGAAGATGGCGCGCAACAGCCGGTCTTCGGGGGTGAGTTCCTTTTCGCCCTTGGGCGTAACTTTGCCCACGAGGATGTCTTTCGGCCCAACCTGAGCGCCTACGCGGATAATGCCGTTTTCGTCAAGGTCGCGCAGGGCTTCTTCGCCCACGTTGGGGATGTCGCGGGTGATTTCTTCGGGGCCAAGGCGGGTGTCGCGCGCCTCCACCTCGTGCTTTTCAATGTGCACGGAGGAGAAGTAATCATCCTGCACAAGCCGCTCAGAGATGAGCACCGCGTCCTCAAAGTTGCCGCCTTCCCAAGCGACGAACGCGACGACCACATTTTGCCCCAGCGCGAGCACGCCGTTTTGCGTAGCAGAAGAATCGGCGAGCACGTCGCCTTTCTTCACAATTTGGCCTTTGACCACGGCAGGGCGCTGGTCAATGCAGGTGCTCTGGTTAGAGCGGTTGTAGCGGCGCAGTTGATATTCGTGCACGCTGCCATCTTCAGCGCGGACAACGATGTGCTCGCCTGTCACCGCAATTACCTCGCCGTCCTCCTCGGCGAGTGCCAATTGGCCGGAGTCGCGCGCCGCATACTGCTCCATGCCGGTAGAGACCAACGGCACTTCGGGACGCATCAGCGGCACCGCCTGCGCCTGCATGTTGGAGCCCATGAGGGCGCGGTTGGCGTCGTCGTGCTCCAAGAATGGAATCATGGACGCGCTCATGCCCACAAGTTGCTGTGGGGCAACGTCCATGTAGGTAATTTGCATCGGGTCGGTGAACTGAAAGCCCGACTGGAAGCGGCACATTACATCGTCCGTTTCAAACTCGCTGTATTCGTTGAGCGGGGCGTTGGCTTGGGCGATGTAGTGCTTGTCGTCCACGTCGGCGGTGAGGTAGTCCACGTCGTCGGAGACGAAGGGCACAACAGGAATCATCGTTTCGCCGAGGCGCTCGGCGAGCATCCGCGCCTGCTCGGCGTTCAATCGGGTGTCGGCGGTGAAAAGGATTTCGCCGGTTTCGGGGTCGGCAACATCCTCGCGCAGTTTGCGGTTGACCATGTAGGGGCTGTTAGCCGGAATTTGGTTGTAAACCCGCCGGTAAGGAGTTTCAATGAAGCCGAATTCGTTGACGCGGGCGTAGGTGGCGAGGCGCCCGATGAGGCCGATGTTGGGGCCTTCGGGGGTTTCAATGGGGCAAATGCGCCCGTAGTGCGAGTGGTGGACGTCGCGCACATCAAAGCCGGCGCGTTCACGCCGCAAGCCGCCGGGGCCAAGAGCCGAAAGGGTGCGCTTGTGGCGCAGTTCTGCCAGCGGGTTGGTTTGGTCCATGAACTGCGAAAGTTGGCTGGAGCCGTAGAATTCGCGCAGCGCCGCGACCACTGGGCGGATGTTGATGAGCGTTGCGGGCGTTACGTGCTCTTGGTCGTGGATGGACATGCGCTCTTTGATAACGCGCTCCATCCGCCGCAAGCCAATGCGGAGTTTGTTCTGCACCAGTTCGCCCACGGTTTTGACGCGCCGATTGCCGAGATGGTCCATGTCATCGGGGCGGTCTAAGTTGTTGTTGATGGCGATCAAGCGGCGCACCAGCCCAACAATGTCCCATTTGGTGATGGAGCGGTGCGACAGGGGTACTTTGTCGTGCAGGTCAAGTTTTTGGTTCATCTTGTAGCGCCCCACGCGCTCCAAGTCGTAGTAGCGCTGGTTGAAAAGTTGGGTTTCAACGAATTCGCGCGCGTTTTCAAGCGTGGCGGGGTCGCCCGGGCGCACGCGGCGGAAAAATTCAATCAGCGCCTGCTCGGCGATGGAGAGGTTGCTCTCGGGGTCCCATTCGGGCTCTTGGCGGAGCGTGGAGGCGATGAACATGCGGTCGGGGTTGGTGTCCACCTCGGCGAAAAGCGAAAGCAGTTCCTCGTCGGTGCCCTCTTTGATGGGCGAATCGGGGATGCCGTCGTCAACCGCGGCGAGGGCACGCAGGAAAATCGTTACCGGCACAGTGCGGCGGCGGTTGAACTTGAGGATGATGTAATCGCTCTTGCGCGTTTCAAATTCCATCCACACACCGCGGTCGGGGATGAGTTTGGATTTCGCCAGCGGGCGACCGGTGGCGCGGTCAATCGGCGCTTCAAAGTAAACGCCGGGCGAGCGGATGAGTTGGGAGACCACCACGCGCTCGGTGCCGTTGATGATAAACGTGCCCTTTTCGGTCATCCACGGGAAATCGCCTAAGAAAATATCCTGCTTCACCGGCTCGGGCACCTCGGGACCGGCGAGCAAAACCGAGACCCACAGCGGGCGGGCATAGGTGAGATCGCGCTCTATGCACTCCTCAACGGTGTGCTTGGGCTCTTTGAACCAGTATTTCAGCCCCCACTGTTTTGCTTCGGGGGTGCGGCTGGGGAAGTAAAGCCGCATTCCCTTGTTGTAGGATTCAATCGGCGTGATTTCATCAAACAAATCGGCCAGCCGTTGGTTGACCAGCCGTTCAAAGGAAGCGAGTTGAATTTCAATCAAATTTGGCAGCGGAAGTTTGACCTCGCTACGTGCGTAAGACTTGGTTGCCAATACAGATGCCATGCGCAACTCCTGCAAAAAATTGAGGTGGCATTCCCCTCGTGAGAAAAGCGGCTCTGAGCGTAGACGTAAAGCGAACCCGTATTATAACCTCGCAAGCATAGCGGGACAAGGTTTGATGAAAAAGTTTGAAAAGGTGTAGAAATTCCCCATTCCCTTTTTCTCAAGAATGTGGTATAGTTGGACTATACCGGCCTATACCAGTTGCTTCTTTTCTCCCGGCCACGGCATTTCTTTTATATGAAAGCACTCCCCCTATCTATTGACCGCAACAGCGCAGAGCCGCTTTATCTGCAGATCCGCCGCGCGGTGCTCCAGTCCATCCGCGAAGGAAAACTCGCCCCCCATCAGCGAGTGCCTTCCGAGCGGGAACTCAGCGAGGCTATGGGCATCAGCCGGATGACCGTGCGGCAGGCCCTGCAAACCTTGATCAACGATGGCTACCTCTACACCGTGCCCGGCAAGGGCACCTTTGTCGGCCGGAAGCCCAAAATTGAACAAAACCTGCTGCGTCTCTCAGGTTTTACCGAAGAAGTGCGCGCCCAAGGGTTCAACCCCGGGGCGCGTTTGCTTTCTATTGAAACCATCCCCGCGGATGAGTACTTAGCCCGCCCTCTGGAAGTCGCCCCCGGTACACCGCTCTTTCGCATTTCGCGGCTGCGCCTGATTGACGACCTGCCGGTGGCCGTAGAGCACGCCCATCTGGTGCGGGCCCGCTTCCCTGACTTAGACAAAGCCGATCTGGAACACCAATCCCTTTACCGAGTGCTGCAAGAACGCTACGGCCTGCGGTTGGTGCGGGCTACGCAATGGATTGAATCACAGCAGGCCGACCCGCGGCTGGCCGCTTTGTTGGACATCCCGCCGCAGCAACCGGTCTTGGCGATGGAACGCATCACCTACGCGGACTCAGGCCAGCCGGTGGAATTCGTGATTTCGTTCTATCGGGCTGACCGCTTCCGCCTGAAAGTGGAACTGCGCGTTTCGGGCCAAGCGCCCGAAGGCGCCATTGCCAACCTCTTCCGCCCGCAGTGAGCACCTTATCATGCCCCTCCAGACCGGGCTCGACCGCCTGCTGAGCGACCCGCCCGCGGCCCTGAAAAGCGGCCGTTTGGGCTGGGTGACCAACCGAGCGGCGCTCACCCGCGATTTGCGCTTTGGCGCGGCCGCCGCCCAACAGGCAGGGCTGCCCATTGTCGCCCTGTTCGCGCCGGAACACGGCCTGCACCTTGACCTGCCCGCGGGGGCTAATGTGCCCCAGCAGCGGGAACCCCGCACCGGCCTGCCCGTCTACAGCCTTTACGGCGCGGACGCGGCGGCGTTAGCCCCTCTGCTGCGCGGCCTCACCCACCTGGTGATTGACCTGCCCGACGTGGGCGTCCGCTTCTTCACCTACGCGGCCACCATGTTGGAAGTGATGCGCGCCGCGGCCGAAGCGGGCGTGCCGGTCACCGTGCTTGACCGCCCTAACCCCTTGGGCGGCGAAGTGGTCGCCGGGCCGCGGCTCTCGGGCGAACTGGTCTCCGAAATCGGGCCGCTGGAAGGCTGGCCTGTCCGCCACGGGATGACCATGGGCGAAATCGCCCATTTTGCTCAGGTAGTGCACCTTCCCCATTTGGATTTGCGCGTCGTGCGGCTGCGCGGCTGGTCACGGGGAACCTGGTTCCCCGGTTGGCGGCGCGCTTGGGTGCCGCCCTCGCCCAACCTCCCCCATTGGGAAAACGCGCTGGCCTACCCCGGCACCGCGCTTTTGGAAGGTACAAACCTTTCGGAAGGCCGCGGCACCCCCAACCCCTTTTTGCTCGTCGGCGCGCCGTGGCTCTCCGGTGAGGCGCTGAGCCAAGCCCTCAACCAAATGGGGCTGCCCGGGGTGCGCTTTCGGCCGGTGCGCTTTCGGCCTTGCCGCAGCAAACACGCCGGAGAGGTGTGCGAGGGGGTGCAAGTGCACATCACCGCGCCCCGACGCTTCCGCCCGGTGCGCACCGGCTTAGCCATCTTGGTGGCCGTGCGCGATCAGCAGCCGCAGCATCTGACCTTCTTGGAACACCAAGGGCGCTATTTCTTTGACTTGCTGTTGGGCGATGCCCAAACCCGTGCCCGTTTGCAGGCCGGGGACACTTTCCACGACCTCATCGCCCCGTGGCCGGTGCAAGAAGCCGCTTTTCAGGCGCAGCGCCGTGCTTACTGGCTTTACCCGGAGTAAACCTTGATGCCCGAATTTGTCATCGGTGTGGACGGTGGCGGCACTAAAACCCATGCCGTGGTCATGGACGCCCAAGGGCGTCTGCACGGCGAAGGGTTTGCCGCCTCGGGCAACCCCTACGTGGCCGGATGGGATGCCGCCTGGGGCGCGGTGCGCGCGGCCATAGAAGAAGCCGCGCGGCAGGCTGAGGTGCGGCCTGAAGATGCGGCCGCGCTGACTTTGGCCTTGGCCGGTATGGATCAGCCCCCCAGCCGAGAGCGCATTGCCGCGGCGGCGCGGGCCGTGTGGCCTCACTTGCCGCTGCGGGTGGAAAACGACGCGCTGGCCGCGCTGGTCGGCGGCGTGGGCACGGCCTACGGCTTGGTGGTGATCGCGGGCACCGGCATGATCGCCTGGGGCGTCAACCAAGATGGGGAGCAGGCGCGCGGCGGCGGGCGCGGCTTTTTGCTTGACCGCGGCAGCGGCTATGCCTTGGGGCTGGCCGCGGTGCGAGCCGCGCTGTTGCACGCCGACGGCATGGGGCCCGAAACCGCCCTCCTCCCCGCGCTGCTGCGCCATTTGGGGCTCAAGCAGGCGCCCGATTTGGTGCCCTGGCTTTACGAACACCCCCAGCGGGTCAAAGCCGTGGCCGCTTTGGCGCCGTTAGTGTTGCAAGCCGCGCAGCAAGGCGATTTCGTGGCCGTGGGTTTGGTGGCCGAGGCCGCCGACGCGTTGGCCGAGGCCGCGGCCGCAGTCGCTCAGCGCCTGAGGTTATCCGAAAGCGCTTTCCCCTTGGTGCTCACCGGCGGGGTGCTGCGCCACCACGCTTTTTATCGCGAAGCCGTGAGCCAAGCCGTGCTCACCCGCTTGCCCACCGCCCAACCGCAACCCCCGCGCCACCACGCGGCTGCGGGTGCCGCTTGGCTGGCCTGGGAGCACGCCGGTCGGCCGTTGCCTCCCTGGGAGCCCGCAGAAACGATGCACACCGCCGACTTGTGGGCTTCGGAGCGCCCCAACGTTTTCAGCCGCCACCTTGACCGCCGCAGCGCCCGCGAAATCGTCGGCTTGATGCACGTTGAAGACCGCCGCGCGGTGGAAGCCGTGCGCCCGGAACTACCCGTTATCGCGCAGGCGGTGGAAGCCATCGTGCCCCGAATGCGCCGGGGCGGGCGGCTGATCTATGTGGGCGCGGGGACTTCGGGGCGTTTGGGCGTGCTGGATGCTTCGGAATGCCCGCCCACCTTTGGCGTGGCGCCCGAGCAGGTGGTCGGGGTGATTGCCGGGGGCGACGTGGCTCTCCGCCGGGCAGTGGAAGGCGCCGAAGACAGCCCCGCCGACGGCGCGCAGGCCATGGCTGCGCTGGACGTGGGGCCTGACGACACGGTCGTCGGGCTGGCCGCCAGCGGCCGCACGCCCTACGTGCGCGGCGCGCTGCAAGCCGCTCGCGCCCGCGGGGCTTTGACCGTGGCTGTGGTGTGCAACCGCCCCGCGCCCGTGGCCGAGGATGCAGAAATTGCCATCGCCCCGCTGGTCGGCCCCGAAATCCTCACCGGCTCTACCCGCCTCAAGGCCGGTACAGCCCAAAAACTCGTGCTCAACATGCTCAGCACCGCGGTGATGGTGCGTTTGGGCAAAGTGTATGATAATGTGATGGTTGACGTGCAGCCCGACAACGAAAAACTGCGCGCCCGGGCCCGCCGCATTGTGGAACACATCTGCGGCGTTTCTCCCACCGAAGCCTCAGACGCGCTCCAAGCCAGCCAGTGGCAGGTCAAGGTCGCGGTGGTCAGCCTGCTTTCGGGGCAACCAGCAGAGCAGGCACGCCGGGCGCTCACCCAGGCCCAGGGTCAGATTGAACGGGCACTGCAATCCCTTTCCCCCAGGAGAGTGCATCCATGAGCACTGTGCAACCGGCGCAAGAGGAAGCGCCCCAAAAAACCTCCTCATGGCTCCAGCGCATTTGGCGCAACTACATGCTGCGCCGGGTGGCTGCAGCCCTCTTCAAAATATGGATTGTGATCACCCTCACCTTCTTCATCGTCCGCCTGATGCCCACCAACCCCATTGACGCTTACGTCAACGAATTGATGGACCAATACGGCTTTTCTTACGAAGAAGCCAAAGACCAAGCCGCCGCCCTTTTCAACATTGACCTGGACAGTTCCCTGTGGGATCAGTATGTGCAGTATATGGCCAATCTGCTCCACGGTGACCTGGGCACGTCTTATCGTTCAAAGGGCACGCCGGTAATCAAGATGATCGCCAAATTCTTGCCTTGGACCCTGTTCAGCGTAGGAGTGTCGCTGCTCATCAGTTTCACCTTAGGTATCTTACTGGGAATGATCATGGCCTACCGTCGGGAGAGTTTGTTAGACCACACCCTCTCGGCGCTGGCCTCCATTTTTAGTGCCATTCCCAACTATTTGGTGGGGATGATGATCTTGGTCTTTCTGGGCGTGCAGTGGAAAATCTTCCCCATCACCAAAATGCGCGGCTCCATGTCGCCGGGGATGAAGCCTGCTTTCACGTGGGCTTTTATCAAGGATATTTTCTACCACGCCCTGCTGCCCATCCTCACCTATGTACTCACCACCATCGGCACGTGGATGTTGGCCATGAAGAGCAGCACCATCAGCACCTTGGGGGAAGATTACATCACCGTGGCCAAAGCCAGAGGGCTGCCCGAACGGCGAATCGTCACGGCCTACGTGGGGCGCAACGCATCGCTCCCCCTCTTTACGCAATTGGCCATCAGCATTGGCTTCATCGTGGGCGGCTCAGCCTTGATTGAATTCATCTTCGTGTATCAAGGGGTCGGGCAGTTGCTGCTGAGCAGCATCAACACCCGCGACTACCCCGTGATGCAAGGGGTATTTCTGGTCATCACCATTGCGGTGATTTTGGCCAACTTCTTAGCCGACTTTGTCTACGGTTGGTTAGACCCCCGCATCCGCATATAAGAGGAGCCGAACCGTGGAATCTCTACGCCGTACATTCCGTTTGCTGACTTACAACAAAGTAGGCTTCATTGGCCTGCTGGGTGTGATTTTCTTCGTGCTCATGGCTTTCGTCGGGCCGTATTTCGTGCCGTTGGACACCAAAACCAAAGTGGACAAAATCTACGAGCCGCCTTCCAAGACATTTTGGCTGGGCACCGATTCCGAAGGGCGGGATATTTTCTCGCAGATTGTGCACGGCGGCAAAGACGTGCTGGTGGTGGCTTTCTTGGCCGGCATCATTTCCACGACTATCGCGGTGGTGTTGGGCTCGCTGAGTGCGTTGGCCGGCGGCGGCGTCGACGGCCTGATCATGGCCTTGGCTGACATCGTGCTCACCATACCACAATTCCCGCTCTTGGCCGTGCTGGCGGGGTTGGTCAAGTTCAACAATGTAACCCTGCTGGCGGTCATTTTGGGCGTGCTTTCCTGGCCGGCGCTCACCCGCGCCATCCGCGCCCAAGTGCTCTCGCTGCGCGAGCGGGAATTCGTGGAAGCCGCCCGCGCCTTGGACTTGGGCACCAAGCACATCATCCTCAAAGAAATTTTGCCCAACATGATGAGTTACATCGCCATCAACCTCATCTTTGCCATGACCGCGGCCATCTACGCCCAGGTGGGGCTGGTCTTCTTGGGGTTGGTGCCCTTCTCAGGCCACAACTGGGGCGTGATGCTCAGTTTGGCCTGGACGCGCGGCGCCATCTTCTTCAAAGACAGCCTGTGGTACATCATGTCCCCCGTGGCGGCTATTGCGCTCTTCCAACTTTCGCTGATCTCGTTCACCCGCTTGCTGGAAGAGATCTTCAACCCGCGGCTGCGCACCAGCGTATGAGGAGAGCATCATGGCAGAAGCAACCCAAACCCCTTACACCCTCAAAGTAGAAAACCTTCGGGTTTCTTACCAAGCCGAACGGGGCAAAGTCAAGGCCGTGCGCGATGTCTCTTTCACCTTGCAAAAGGGTGAAACCTTGGCCTTCATCGGCGAAAGTGGCTGCGGCAAGACCACATTGGGACTTTCACTGATTCGCCTGCTCCCTACCACAGCGGCCATTGAGCAAGGCAAGATCATCTACCACCACAACGGCGAAGAATTTGACATTGTCAACCTCAGCGAAAAGCAACTGCGCCGCTTTCGCTGGCGTGAGTTTGCCATGATCTTTCAGGGCGCGCAAAACGCCTTCAACCCGGTGTTGCGCATTTGGGACCAGTTTTGGGAAACCGCCCGCGCCCACGGCGAAACCAACAAGCGCCACCTGCGAGAACGGGTGGAAGAAACCTTCCGCTTGGTGCAGTTAGACCCCGACCGAGTGCTCAGGGCTTACCCCCACCAACTGAGCGGCGGGATGCGGCAGCGGGTGCTCATTGCTTTGGGGCTCCTGCTCAAGCCGCCCTTGGTGCTGCTGGATGAGCCGACCACCGCGTTGGACATCCTCACCCAGCGCTCGGTGATTGATGTGTTGCGCGACCTAAAAAGCCAAATGTCCTTCTCGCTGATCCTCATTTCGCACGACCTCTCTTTGGCGGCCGAATTGGCCGACCGAGTGGCCACCATGTATGCAGGCACCCTGGTTGAGATTGCCACCGTGTGGGACGCCTACTACCGCCCCCTCCACCCCTACACCGCGGGGCTGATCCGGGCTGTACCCACCCTTTCCGGCGAGCGGCAAGACCTGGTTTCCATCCCCGGCTCGCCGCCTGACCTGATTTCTCCACCCACGGGCTGCGCCTTTCACCCGCGCTGCCCCTACGCCACCGACCAATGCCGTCAAAACACGCCCACCCTAATAGAGGCCGAACCTAACCACATGGTCGCCTGCTGGCACTGGGACGAAGTCGCCGCGGACGGCGGTGCGCGCATGAAAGAGCAAGTGGAGGCATAACCCATGAGTACCCAAGAAGCACAAGAACTCCTCTCCTTGCACCACGTGGTCATGGAATTCAAAGTAAGCCGCCGCGCCACCGTGCGCGTGTTGGACGACGTTTCCTTCAGTGTCAAAGAGGGCGAAATCCTCTGTTTGGTGGGCGAAAGCGGCTGCGGCAAGACCACCAGCGGCAAAATCGCCGCCGGGCTGCTCCAGCCCACCAGCGGGGAAGTGCGTTTCCGCGGCCAAAACGTCTGGACTGCGGACAAGGCAACTTTCCGCCAATACCGCCGTGGGGTGCAAATCATCCATCAAGACCCCTACGCTTCGCTCAACCCAACCCAACGGGTGGAAGACATCCTCAGCGCACCCTTGTTGCGGCACAAAATAGCCCGCAACCGCCGCGAAGCCCACCAACAGGTGCTGGACTTGCTGCGCACCGTGGACCTCACGCCGCCCGAAGACTTCATCAAGAAATACCCACACCAACTCAGCGGCGGGCAGCGCCAGCGGGTTTCTATCGCCCGCGCACTCACCCTGCGCCCCCAGTTCCTGGTGGCCGACGAAGCCGTTTCCATGCTTGACGTGTCCATTCGGGTGAGCCTGCTACAATTGCTGGAACGCCTGCGCGACCAAATGGGCGTGGCCTATCTGTTCATCACCCATGACCTGGCCGTAGCCAAATACTTTGCCTGGGAAGGGCGCATCGCGGTCATGTATTTGGGGCGCATCGTAGAAATCGGCCCCACGCCGCAAATCATCAACAACCCGCAGCATCCTTATACCCGCGCCCTGCTCTCGGCCCTGCCCGAAGCCGACCCCAAGGCCACCCGTTCCAAACAGCGGGTACACTTGCGGAGCCTTGACGTGCCCAGCCTGCTCAACGTGCCCCGCGGCTGCTCGTTTCACCCCCGCTGTCCGCTCTTTGAAGAGGGCCTCTGCGATGGCAAAGTGCCCGAATTGCACGCCGCCAGCAACGGCGTGCAGGTGGCCTGCCATCTGAACGAAAACGAAAAGGTCGCCGCATGAACCCCCAAATCGGCCAGATTGCCACGCGGGTGGCGCTCTTCCTCATCATCGGCGCGCTGTTTTCTATGGCTTGGTCCGAGCCACACAGTGCTGCATTTGTAGTCTCGGTGCTTGTTTTGATCATTGGGTTGGTTATGTTGGCCTTAGTGGCCATCTTTGCCCGTCTACAACGATAGCCCGACGGCAACCGCACGGGCACATCCCAACGTAAAGGAGGTGATGCCTACCAACCATTGCATCAAATTGGTAACCTTTCTTGTTCACCCGGGGCTTTGCGCCCCACATTATCTCAATGCTTCAAAGGAGGAAGTCTATGTTTAAGAAAGCCTTTCAAGTCTCTTTAGTCCTCATGGTCGCCTTGGGTATGTTGCTGGCGGCCTGCGGCGGCCAAGGCGCCAAACCGACCCAGGCCCCTGTGGCCACGCAGCCTCAGGCTGCTTCCACCAAGGCGCCCACCCAAGCGCCGCAACCCACCGCCGCTCCGCCGGCGAAACCCACCGAATTCCACGGCGCTTGGCCTTACAAAGTTCCCCCGGAAGGCCACTACAACACCTATGTCCCCAACGCGATCAGCCTGGGCATTTACTGGGACGTGATGCAGATGCCCGGCGCAATGTATATCTGGGCTAAGGACCAATGGATTCCTTTGATGTACACTTCGTGGGAATTCGTGCCTGACAAGTCCTTGTTCGTGGTGCATCTGCGCAAAGGCGCCAAGTGGTCTGATGGCTCCGATTTCACCGCTAAAGACGTGGTGACCACCTTCAACGTCGGCCGGCTGTTCAAGTGGACGGTGTTCAAGTACGTGGACGACGTGAAAGCCACCGACGACTACACTGTGCAATTCCACATGGCCGTGCCGTCAACCGTGGTGCAGCGCTACGTGCTGAAGGAACGGATCCGCCCTGCTTCCACCTACGGTGAGTTTGGCAAGAAGGTGGCTGACTTGCTGGCCGCAGGCAAGACCAGCGACTCCGACGAGTGGAAAGCCCTCCAACAGGAGGTCACCAACTTCCGCCCCAAGAGCCTGGTTGCCAGCGGGCCTTACATGATTGACCCCAACTCCATCACCGAGGCGCAACTAACCTTGGTGAAGAATGAAAAATCTTGGGCTGCCAAGCAGGTCAATTTTGACCGCCTGGTGATCTACAACGGCGAGACGCCCACCGTGACCCCGCTGGTCTTGGCCGGCGACATTGACTACGCGACCCACGGCTTCCCGCCGGCGACCGAAAAGCAGTTCATCGCCCAGGGCATCCGCATTGCCCGCCCGCCCATCTACTCTGGCCCGGCCATTTACTTCAACCATGACGTTTACCCCCTCAACCGCGTAGAAGTGCGCCAGGCCATTGCCTACGCCATCAACCGCCAGGAAAACGGCACCGTCTCGCTGGGCAAGTCGGGCATTGCCGTGAAATACATGGTCGGCTTCAGTGATGCGCTGGTGCCGCTCTGGCTCAATCAGGACCAAATCAAGCAACTGAACACCTACGACTATAACCCCCAGAAGGCAGCCGAAATCCTCACCGGCATCGGCTTCCACAAGGGCGACGATGGCATCTGGGTTGACGACAAAGGCAACAAGATGGAATTTGAGATGACCTTCCCCGCGGAATATGCGGACTGGTCGGCGGCCGGGCAGAACGCGGCCGAGCAGTTGACCAAGTTCGGCATCAAGATCACCCCGCGCGGCGTCCAATTCCAGCAGCACCCCACCGAAATTCGGCAGGGGAAATTCCAGATGGCCATCCGCCATTGGGGCTCCAGCACCAACCCGCACCCGCACTTTGCGTATCAGGGCGTGCTCTTCCGCTACAACTACATCGGCAGCACCGAGGGTAAGGGCATGGATTTCCCTATGAAGCAAACTGTGGACGGGCAAGAGGTTGATCTTGAGAAACTCATCATTGATGCGGCCAAAGGGTTAGACCCCGAGGCGCAAAAGGCCAACGTGGCGAAAGTGGCCATTGTGTTCAACAAACTGCTGCCTGTGGTTCCTCTGTGGGAACGCTACGGCAACAACCCGGTGAACGAAAAGGCCCGCGTCACCAACTGGCCTTCGGATAACGATGTGTTGCTCAAGAACTCGGCTTACGGCGATAACTTCGTGATCATCGCCTTGTTGCAGGGCATCTTGAAGCCCATCAACAAATAAGCCTCTGCTGGCGGTCGGTGGGGTTTCCCGCCGACCGCCTTTCCCTTTGGCGCTCACCGTAATCTTGGCAAACCACGGATTGACACAGATTTTTTACCAATTGAGTAAAAAACACAGAAGACACAGAAAAACCGCAGAGGACACAGAAACTTACAAAAAACTCAGAAATTTTTCCTTTGCGTCTCTGCTTTCTCTGCGTCTTTGTGTTACTTCCTTG
>JALUBW010000047.1:0-1775 GCA_027044735.1 Anaerolineales bacterium | reverse complement strand
TGCGTCTTTGCGTTTTTCTCTGCGCCTTTGCGTTAACCGCCGGTCACACGGTGCGCCCCGCGGCGGCCTACCCCTCAACCTCTGGAGGCTAAAATCATGCCCTCCGCACCGCTAATCCTTCTCCCTCGCCCGCGCAACCTGGTGCTCCACCAAGGCACGTGGACGTTGCCTTCTCACGCGCTGATTGCCCTTGACGCGCCGCAGCCCGCCGCCCTCACCCCGACCGCGCAGCGCCTGCAACATGCGTTGGCCGCCTTCGCCGACGCCCACTGGGAAATCGTCGCCGGTACCGCGGCGCCCAAAGCTCACGTGGGCGTGACCCTCAGCGTGGTGCCCGGCGCGGTGCGCCACCCTCAGGGGTATGAGATGACCATCATCGCGGAGGGCATCCACATCGTAGCCGATACGCCCGCGGGTGCCTTTTACGCGGCCATGACCCTGCTGCAGATCCTCCAGCAACGGGGCAAGACCCTGCCCACCCTGCGCATCCGCGACTGGCCCGACTTCCCCAACCGGGGCGTCATGTTGGACATCAGCCGGGACAAAGTGCCCACCCTGGACACCCTCTACGCGCTGGTGGACATGCTCGCCTTCTTCAAGGTCAACCAGTTCCAACTTTACACCGAACACACCTTCGCCTACCGCAACCACCCCGTGGTCTGGGCTGAAGCCTCTCCCCTGACCGGCGAAGAGATTTTGGCTCTGGATGCCTACTGCCGTGAGCGCTTCGTTGAACTGGTGCCCAACCAGAACACCTTCGGCCACATGCGCCGTTGGCTGACCCACGACGAGTACCGCGACCTGGCCGAATGCCCCGAAGGGTGCAACACCCTCTGGGGGCATTTTGATGAGCCCTTCAGCCTCAACCCGCTGGACCCCCGCAGCCTGGACCTGGTGCGCAGCCTGCTGGACGAACTCCTGCCCCACTTCACCAGCCGCCAGGTGAACGTGGGCTGCGACGAGACCGTGGACCTGGGCCGGGGGCGCAGCAAGGAGGCCGTGGAAAAGTACGGGGAGGGCCGGGTGTACCTGGACTTCCTGATGAAAATCTACCGGGAAGTGAAGGCCCGGAATCACACCATGCAATTCTGGGGTGACATTATCGTCCAGCACCCGGACCTGGTGCCCGAACTGCCGCGCGATGTCATCGCGCTGGAATGGGGCTACGAGGCAGACCATCCTTTTGACGCGCACGGGAAGATCTTCGCCGCTTCCGGCGTCCCCTTCTACGTCTGCCCGGGGACGTCCACCTGGAACACCATCGCCGGGCGCACGGAGAACGCGCTGGGCAACCTGCGCAACGCGGCGGAAAACGGGCTCAAGCACGGCGCGGTGGGCTTCCTGAACACAGATTGGGGCGACAACGGCCACTGGCAGCCCCTTCCGGCCAGTTACCTGGGATTCACCTACGGTGCGGCCGTGTCCTGGGCCTACGAGGCGAACCGAGACGCGGACATCGTGGCCGCGCTAAACACCTTCGTCTTCCGGGATCGGGCCGGGGTGATGGGGCGCATCGCCTACGACCTGGGCAACGCGTATCGGGCGTCGGGCGTAGAAAACTTCAACGGCTCCATCCTCTTCCGCATCCTGCAGTGGCCGCCGGAGCAGATCGCCCAGTACAAGGGGCTGACCGAAGAGGGCCTGCGTCAGGCCATGGAGTACATTGACCGGGTGATGGCCGACCTGGGCCGAGCAGACATGGAGCGCCCCGACGCCGACCTGATCAAGCGGGAGTTCGCTTGGGCTGCGGCCATGCTCAAACACGGCGCCAAGCG
>JALUBW010000046.1 GCA_027044735.1 Anaerolineales bacterium | reverse complement strand
GACCTTGAGAAAGAGGCGGCCCTCATAGGGGTTCATGTAGGGGAGCTTGCCCGCAAGATCATGGAGGCCAAGAGGCACCCTGTTCAGGGGTATCGGGCCATCATGGGAATCATCAAGCTGGCCAGGGCCTGGCCCAGGGAGAGGGTGGATGCCGCCTGTGCCCGGGCCCTGGCCATAGGGGCCTTAAGCTACAGGAGTGTGAGGTCCATCCTGGAGAAGGGACTGGAGAAGGGACTGGATCAGGTGCCCCTGCAGAGGGAATTTCCCTCCTCACCCATAGAGCATGGAAACATCAGAGGGGCGGATTACTACCGGGGAGGAGGCGAGAGATGCTGATGAGCGAGACCATGGAGAAGCTTAAGGCCATGAGACTTTCGGGGATGGTCGAGGGGATAAAGGAGCAAGCAGAAAACCCCCACTACCAGGACCTTTCCTTTGAGGAGCGGCTGGGGCATCTGGTGGAGAGGGAGTGGCTTTTAAGGGAGGATAGGCGCTATGCCAGGAGGCTCAAGGAAGCGGGATTGAGAATGAGGGCCACGGTGGAGGAGCTTGATTTTCATGCTCCAAGGAAGCTTAACCGGGCCTTTATCATGGAGCTTGCGGGTTGCGAATGGATAAGAAGGAATCACAACCTGATCATCACGGGTCCTACGGGGGTGGGCAAGACGTATCTTGCCTGTGCCTTGGGGCACAGGGCCTGTGTGATGGGGTACAGGGTGAGATACCACCGGGTAGGGAGGCTTTTGTCCGAGCTTGCGCTGGCCAGAGGAGACGGGAGCTACCTGAAGCTCATGAAGACGTTGGTGAAGGTGGAACTTCTCATTTTGGATGACTGGGGACTAAATCAGCTTAGCAGAACGCAGGCGCTGGACCTTCTGGAGGTAATAGAGGATCGGCATCAGAGGGGCTCGACGGTGATCATAAGCCAGGTACCGGTGGAGGTTTGGCATCAGCTGATAGGGGAGGCCACGATAGCCGATGCGATCCTGGACAGGCTGGTGCACAATGCTTACCGGGTGGAGATGGAAGGGGAATCCATGAGGAGACAGAGGAACAAAGTCCCCACTTTGGAGTAGAGAAGATCATGCCAGAGCCGGGGTGTCATATGGGGTGGGGACTTTCAGTGGAACAGGTGGGGACTTTGACTGGAATATGCAATTCCGGACATAATAAACCCTTGTAGGCTAACAAGCCCGTCTCATCTGTCCCTCTCCCCCCAAAAGTCCTACCTAAATATCAACCCCTCCTCTAACCGACCGGCCGCAAAATCTATCCAGTCAATATGCACTATCTGCTTGGTAAACCACACCTTCAGCCGCCGGGCATGC
>JALUBW010000045.1 GCA_027044735.1 Anaerolineales bacterium | reverse complement strand
GAAATTTCTGTGCGCTCTGTAGTTTTCTGTGCCTTCTGTGTTTCCTCTCCAAAATCTTACTCCGCGCTGTGGTCGGAGACGATTAGCACGGGGCAGGGGGCGTGTTTGCTGACGTTTTCAGCCACGTAGCCCAAAATCACATCGTAAATCGTCAGGCGGCTGTGGGAGCCCATGACGATCATCTTGGCGTGGCGTTCTTCGGCGGTTTGCACGATGGGCGGGTAAATTTGCCCGCGGCGGCCCTGGCGAATCAGCCCTTCCACCTCCAGCCCTTGCCCGCGTAGTTCTTCTACCAAGTTGGCGAGGGCCGGCTGGGCGGCGCGCATCCCAAGGCCGCGCCCGACCACGCTCAGCACGATGAGTTTGGCTTTCTGCTCCTTCGCTAAAGAAGCCGCCACATGGATGGCTTTCTCCGAGGCGGGCGAGAAGTCGGTCACCAGCAGGATGGGCCCTTCCTTGCCGTTAGCGGCTTGCTCAGGCGTGTGGGAAACCGCAATCACGGGGCAGGGGGCATGTTTGATGACATGCTCGGTCACGCTGCCCAGCACCACATCCCAAAGGGAGCGGTTGCTGTGCGAGCCCATCACGATGACGTCGGCGTCCACCTCTTGCGCCGCGGCGACGATTTCCTCCGCAGGGTCGCCTTCCCGCACCATCTCGGTCACGGCCACGCCCAAATTGCGCAGGTCGGCGACGTCTTGGTCCAAACGAGCGCGCTTTTCGGCTTCCAGTTCGCGTTTTTCTTTCTCCTGCAGGGCTTCCCATTCCTCTTCGGAAACGCCCGCCGGTTCCTCCGTTGCCCAGAGCGGCTCTTCAATCGGCTCCAGCACGGTCAGCACCCAAAGGTGCTTGCCGCTGTTGCCCTTGGCGAGGTCGGCGGCGACTTTTTTTGCCATTTCGGCGTGGGGCGAAAAGTCGGTGGCGAACAAAATGCGCTTGAACATTTTAAGCCTCCTTCGCCGCGAGCGTCTGTGCGGCTTTTTCTTTTGTTTCGGCGCCGAAATAGCGGCGGATGATGGGTTCCATCTTCAGGTAGCCCACGAGGAAGATGATCTGGAAAATGGGCATCATCGCGGGCGGCACCGCGACCAGGGGCGAAAAAGCCGAAGTCGCGATGGCGATGGCCGTGCCTTCGTTCTTGCCGGTGCTGGCGTAAACCATGCCCATGTGGTCTTCGTAGCCAAAGCCCAGCAGTTTGTTGAGCCACGTCACCAACGCCAACGTGACCACGTAGAACGCGATGCTGGGGATGAACAGCAGCAGGATGAGGTTCCACTTTTGCACCAGCACGTGCGCCTTCATCAGGAAGATGAGGAACACGATCATGTACATGCCGATAAGCGTCAGCGAGG
>JALUBW010000044.1 GCA_027044735.1 Anaerolineales bacterium | reverse complement strand
AGACCCACAGGCTTGCCGCTCCGGCTTTCATCTTCAGCGGCATAGTGACCGCCGCAGGTGTGTTTGGGATGCCGCTGTTGCTGGTCGGCGTTGGGTTGGTGGCGGTGTCGGCGGTGCTCGCGGTGGTCTATTCCTACTTTGCCTACGAGGAGGAGCAGAAGCGCACCGCTTAGGCCGTGGCAAAGACGCCGGTGGTAATGCAAGAGGCGCGCCGAGGAAATTACTCGGCGCGCTTTCAGGTTAACGCCAAGAGCGCCAAGAAACGCAAAGGGCGCCAAGATTGGCGCAGAGACGCAGAGGAAGCAGAGGCGCAAAGGGGCGCCAAGAGGTTAACGCCAAGACGCCAAGAAAAGCAAAGGACGCCAAGATTGGCGCAGAGACGCAGAGGAAGCGGAGGCGCAGAGGGGCGCCAAGAGGTTAACGCCAAGAGCGCCAAGAAACGCAAAGGGCGCCAAGATTGGCGCAGAGACGCAGAGGAAGCAGAGGCGCAGAGGGCGCCAAGAGGTTAACGCCAAGAGCGCCAAGAAAAGCAAAGGACGCCAAGGAGTTAGCGCAAAGACGCAGAGTAGGGGCGAGGCATCGCCTCGCCCAGAGGCGCAGAGAGGAACCACAGATTACACAGATTGACGCAGATTTTTCTGCGGAATCTGCGAAATCTGCGGTTTCAACCATCTAATCGGTGCAAATCTGTGCCAATCGGTGGATAGTAACGCCAAGGGCGCCAAGGACACGGAGGACGCCAAGGGTAACGCGAAGGCGCAGAAGGACACAATTCCTCAATTCCTCAATCCCTCAATTCCTCAATCCCTCACACCGCCCTTCCCCTTCCGCGGTACAATAATTCCACCAACATTGCAATACCACCTCACGGAGGTTTCCCATGACCGACGAACTGCAAGACAAGGCCATCAAAACCCTGCGGTTTTTGGCCGCAGATATGATCCAGAACGCCCGCTCCGGCCACCCCGGCCTGCCCATGGGTGACGCGGCCATCGCCTTCACCCTCTGGACGCGCCACCTGCGCCACAACCCTAAGAACCCCCACTGGCCCAACCGCGACCGCTTCATCCTCTCGGGCGGGCACGGCTCCGCGCTGCTCTACGCCCTGCTGCACCTCACCGGCTACGACCTGCCCCTTGAGGAACTCAAGCGCTTCCGCCAGTGGGGCAGCAAAACCCCCGGCCACCCCGAGGTCGGCCTCACGCCCGGCGTGGAAACCACCACCGGCCCCCTCGGGCAGGGCTTTGCCAACGGCGTGGGCATGGCGATTGCCCAGGCGCACATGGCGGCGCGCTTCAACCGCCCCGGCTTCCCCGTGTTTGACCATTACATCTACGCCATCGTCACCGACGGCGACCTGATGGAAGGCATTGCCTCGGAAGCCGCCTCCCTTGCCGGACACCTGCGCCTCGGGCGGCTGATTTACTTCTACGACGACAACCGCATCACCATTGACGGCAGCACCGACATCACCTTCACCGAAGACCGCGCCAAACGCTTTGAGGCTTACGGCTGGCAGGTGCTCCACGTGGCTGACGGCAACGACGTGGAAGCCATAGACAAAGCCATTGAGGAAGCCAAAGCCGACCCGCGCCCCTCGCTCATCGTCTGCCGCACCCACATCGGCTACGGCCTGCCCCACAAGCAGGACACCCCCAAAGCCCACGGCGAGCCGCCCGGCGAAGAGGAACTCAACGAAGCCAAGCGCCGCGCCGGTTGGCCGACGCGCATGTTCTACATCCCCCACGAAGTGGAAGAGTTTTTCCTTGAAGCCATCCCCAAGGGCGAGCACTGGTACGAAGCCCCGTGGCGGCAGATGTTCGCCCGCTACAAGGAAGCCTACCCCGACCTGGCCGCCGAGTTGGAGCGCCGCTGGGCGGGCGAACTGCCTGCAGGCTGGGACGCCGACCTACCCGTTTTCCCCGCGGACGAAAAGGGCATGGCCACCCGCGCCGCTTCGGGCAAGGCGCTCAACGCTCTCGCCAAGCACCTGCCCGAACTCATTGGCGGCTCTGCCGACCTGACACCTTCCAACAAAACCGCGCTGGCGGGCGAAAAGGATTTCCAAGCCGACACGCCCGAAGGCCGCTACATTCACTTTGGCGTGCGCGAGCACGCGATGGGCGGCATCATCAACGGCATCGCGCTTTACGGTGGGCTCAAGCCCTTTGGTGCGACCTTCCTCGTTTTCTCCGACTACCTGCGCGGCGCGCTGCGCATCGCGGCGCTTTCCCGCATTCCCAACATCTGGATTTTCACCCACGACAGCATCGGCGTGGGCGAAGACGGCCCCACCCACCAGCCGGTGGAGCATTTGGCCTCGCTGCGCGCCATGCCCAACCTCATCGTCATCCGCCCGGGCGACGCCAACGAAACCGTGGAAGCGTGGAAGGTCGCCGTCCAGCGCAAGGACGCGCCCGTGGCGCTCATCCTCAGCCGCCAAGCCGTGCCCACCCTTGACCGCAGCCGCTTCGCCCCGGCGGAAGGGCTGCGCCGCGGGGCTTACGTGCTGGCCGATTTCGGCGAGCCGCAGGTCATCCTGATGGCTTCCGGCTCGGAAGTGGGGCTGGTGGCCGCGGCCGCGGAGCGCCTCGCGGCCGAAGGCATCGGCGTGCGGGTGGTTTCCTTCCCCAGTTGGGAACTGTTTTTGGAACAGGACGAAGCCTACCGGGAAAGCGTGCTGCCGCCCGCGGTGAAAGCGCGCGTGGCGGTGGAAGCCGGTGTGCGGCTCGGTTGGGAGCGCTGGGTCGGCGAGAAAGGTGCTATACTGTCAGTAGAACGCTTTGGCGCTTCCGCCCCCGGCAAGGTCGTGATGGAGAAATTTGGGTTCACGGTGGAGAACGTGATTGCGAAAGCAAAAGAGGTTTTAGGCTGAGGAAAATGACACAGAAAACACAGAAATCCACAGAAAACACAGATTTTCTCTTTGCGTCTTTGTTTCCCTTGCGTCTTTGCGTTAAACCTCTGTGTTTTCTGTGCTAATCTGTGGTCTCTGTGTTTCTTTATTCGCGAGGTAAAGCATGAAGATAGCAGTTGGCTGTGACCACGGCGGGTATCCGCTCAAAGAAGCAGTGTTGCAAGCGATTCGCGACGCGGGGCACGACGTGCTGGATTTCGGCACCGACAGCCCCGCGTCGGTGGACTTCCCCGACTATGCCGAGAAGGTGGGGCGCGCCATCCAGCGCGGCGAAGCCGAGCGCGGCATCCTCATCTGCGGCAGTGGCGTGGGGATGAGCATGGCCGCGAACAAAATGCGCGGTATCTACGCCTCGGTGTGCCACGATACCTACTCCGCGCATCAGGGCGTGGAGCACGACGGGATGAACGTGCTGTGCATGGGCGGGCGCATCATCGGCAGCGAGTTGGCGCGTGAAATCGTGCTCGCCTTCCTGCGCGCCCAACCCGGCGGCTCGGCGCGTCACGCGCGGCGCCGGGAAAAAGTCCGCCGATTGGAAGAAAACTGCTCCGGCGCCCCCTGACGCAATTTCCCAAAACCAAACTGCGCAACCGCCATCGTTAGCGCGCACTGCACACCCGACCGGTTCGCCAAAGCCCGCTCGGCGGGCAGAAAGGCAGGAAGTGATGCGAAAGAATCAGCGGCGGTTTTCTCCTGCTTGGATTTTGCTGGTTGTGGGGGTTGTAGGGTTTATCTTTGCCCTTATTCCGCATCGTGCGCTTGCCCAAAGTGCCGGTGCGCCGTTTCGCCGCTGGGTGTCGGTCTCGCGTCGTGACGGCGATATTACCATCTTGCCCAATGGCGACGTCCGCTTTGTGGAAACTTGGGAGGTGAACTTTCATGGCTCTCCTTCCTACACCTACGCCTATCGTGAAATACCTCTCAACAAGGTGGAGGATATTACCGATTGGAGCGTAGCCGAAAACGGCAGGAAATATGAGCGTTCCAGCAATAAAAAAGCGGGCACATTCAAACTTGAAACCAAGAGGTCAGGACGGCACAAGTCAATCCGTATAACTTGGTACTTCCCGCCAACCGAAAACGCCACTCGCGTTTTTACGCTTTCTTACACGCTGAAGGGGGCTCTGTGGATTGACCAAGACTTTGACCGGTTTTTCTGGAAGTTTATAGAATCCAACCGCAGTTACAAAATTGAAAGTGCCACGGTGAAATTGCACCTGCCGGCGCGTTTCCAGCCTCAAGAAGTGCATCTTGCCACGTTTTTGAATACCAAAGAGCGAAGCGGCGAAGCGGCGCTTCAGCCCGATGGGCAAACAGTTGTCTTCCACGGTGGCCCATTCTCCGCTGGCACAGAGTGGGAAATTCAAGCCACGTGGCCGCATGGCTTTGTCAAAGCCGCACCGCCCGCGTGGGAAAAAAGAGAAAAAGCAAAGCCGTGGATTGACCTCGGCGGGCTTTTGCTGGGGTTGTTCATTGCATTGGGCGGGGTGGCGGGTGCGCTCCTGATGTGGTATCTCAGCGGGCGCGATCCCGAAGTGGGCGCGGTGCCTGAATTTCTCCCCTCTCCGCCCGACGACGTCTCCCCCGGCATTTTGGGCACGGTGGTTGACGAAAGAGCAGACCTTTCCGACATTTTGGCCACAATGCTGGATTTGGCGCGGCGCGGCTATTTGAGGATAGAGGCCAAGCAGCGAAAAGGCATTTTTGGAAAACACCAAGATGTGACCTTCGTTTGCCTGAAAGGCCATGCAGAATGGGACGACTTGATGGGGCACGAGCGCGAATTCCTAAGGGCGCTGTTTGGGCCGCGCGCCGAAGCCGGTAAGCGGCGCACCCTCGCATCCCTGCGCGACCGCTTTTACACCAGCATCCCCTCAATCCAAAAAGCCCTTTACGAGGAAGTTACAAAAGCCGGTTACTTTAGCCGCCCGCCCGACAAAGTTCGCGGGGCTTACACCTTGAGGGCGTTTTTGATAGGCATTGTGGCCGCCATTCCCGCGGTGGCTGCCTATTTTCTGGAATTGGATTCGTTCGTGGTGGTGGTGCTTTCCATGGGCGCGGCGATAGCATTTATTGCTTTCCTCATCGTTGCCCGCATAATGCCCCACAAGACCAAAAAAGGCGCTGTGCTGGCGGCAAAAGGCAGGGCTTTCCGCAACTACTTGGAGCATTTAGAGCGCTATTCCTCAGTTGAGCAGGCAAAGTCGCTTTTTGAAAAGTATCTTCCGTATGCCACGGCGTTTGGCATTTCAAAGGAATGGGTAAAAAAGTTTACCAAGGTAAGCACGCCGATGCCTATGCCTACGTGGTACACGCTTCATACACCCCACACGGCGAGGCACGAGCGTGGCTTTGGCGGCAAAATGGCATCACCGACTTCGCTTTCGGGTGGGCAAATGCCCTCGTTGAACAGCATGGCCGACGGCGCTTTCAACTCGCTTTCTGCGCTCAACGACAGCCTCACCACAATGCTCAACGATGCCGCTCGCACCTTCACCAGCTCGCCGAGCAGCAGCGGCGGCGGCGGTGGTGGCGGC
>JALUBW010000043.1 GCA_027044735.1 Anaerolineales bacterium | reverse complement strand
TGCTCACACCAGAGCAATATCGTCGGCTCAAACGCCTGGCCCACCTGCAACGGCAAAGCCTCTCTTCTGTGGTGCGCGAACTGATCCAGCAAGGGTTGGAGAATCTTCCCGCCTCCGGGCAGCCTCGCGAGGCCGATTTATCCTGGCTCGAACAAACCCACCAGGCCGTGCAGCGCATGCTGGAAGCGCGGGGTGAGCCTATCGCCGCCGATGCCGTGGAACTCATCCGCTCCATTAGGGAGGAACGCGCCGATGAACTGGCCCCCCACGCCTCTGGTCATTGATGCCAATATCTGTCTGTACACCCTGACCCCTCTTCCGGAACACGAACAGGCCAAGCACCTGATGGCTGCCCTGCTGCGTTACGAACGCCCCTGGTACGCGCCGGCGCTTTGGCGGGTAGAGGTGCTTTCGGGGCTGCGGAAACTCGTGGCTGCCGAGATGATCTCCGAGGAAGAAATGTGGGCCTCTGTAATCCACTTCTGGGAATGGCCGGTGCAGGTCGTGCCTGAGGAGCGGGAATTGCTGGAGCGCGCATTGCGTTGGGCGGGACGCATCGGACAGCGCGTCATCTATGACAGTGTGTACCTGGCCCTGGCCGACGCGACCAATGCCGAACTGTGGACCGCCGACCGCCGTCTTTACCAACGCGCCCGCCGCGCCGGGGCCGACTTCGTCCACCTTTTCCCTGACGAGGCGCCTTGATGTGGCCAGCGCTATCTCTGCTTTCCCAACAGGTGTTGCGTGGAGAGTAATGGCGAATTGCGGGAGGACAAGGACACAGGAAGCGTATTCCCCTGTGCAAGCGCTTTTTGGAGTGCGGTGCCTTGGCACCGCTTTGTTGGAGGTTTCCAAATTGTTGCGACAATAACCGCGCGAGCCCACGACCCCCTCTCCTCTCCCCCTGGGAGAGGAGAGGGGGTGGACGCCGCTGGGCGGCGTCCGGGGGAGTGGTGAGGGCGCTAAGCCAATGGGCTTTTTACGCCCTCACCCCCGGCCCCTCTCCCAGAGGGAGAGGGGAGACCGGGCCAGGCCGTAGCCTCGGATTGTCGTAACAATTTGTCAAAGTGCAAGAAAGCGGCGACTTGTCGCCGCACTCCAAAGAAAACACAGCCGACAGAGCCGTTTTGCCACCACGTAGGTAAGTACGTATAATTTCTTTACAAATCACCATCGCTCGCTTTTGGGCAAGGAGGGCAACCCATGCGACGCAACCGCGCCATAACGCCGCTGTTGGGGGCTTTTCTGCTCAGTTTCTTAGGCATTTTCTTGGTCGCCTCCTCACGGCAAATCGGCCTTGAAACCAAGCGCATTACCGCCAACACCTGGCGCACCACGTACGACATTTTGGTGCGCCCCAAGGCCAATTACTGGCCGAGCGAGCGGC
>JALUBW010000042.1:3590-5564 GCA_027044735.1 Anaerolineales bacterium | reverse complement strand
TTCACCTTGCCAGCCATGCGAAAGTTCCCAAACCATCAAACGCATGATGGCAAGCGTATCCTCCGCTTTCCACTCTTCAGGCTCAAGCCGCAAAAGCGAAAAACTGATTTCGTAATATGGCTTCATCCGGTTGATAAAGGCATTCACACCGGACGCATAAGCATGCACCACTTCAGCCAGTTCATCACTTATGTGCTCTAAATCTTCACGGGCAAGGCGTAAAAATCCAAAGGTGCGCACCATTTTGTCCGTTTCCAATGCCATAGCGCCGAAAATTTCGCTCAATGTGCCCTTTGCCAGCCTGCGCGCCACTTCCATTTGGAATAAGCGATCGCGGGCATGCATAAAACCTTGCCCGAAAAATCCATCGGCTGGGTTATCGGCGTAAATGTGCGGCACGCCCCAACGATCACAGATGATTTCCACTTTGCCATGCAAGCCATCAAGGGAAACCTCGCCTTCGGCGGGCGGCAAATGCTTCTTGCTCAAGCGGCTCAAAACGAATTTCAACGGCGGGGTGAGCAGGCTTTGAATGAAAGACATGATTTTCTCCTCAGGATTTTGAAGAAGATTGGTTTTGCAAAATTTTCTCATACACCTGATTGCGCCGCCAGCCGCTTTGGGCAGCAATGCGGCGCGCCAATGAGGATGGGCTTTCGCCTGCCTTTAGCCCTTCCGCAATCGCGGCTTCCACTTGGTCGGCGCCCCAAGTTTTGCTTTCCGTCGGCGCGCCGCCAACCACGAGGGTAAACTCGCCACGCGGCTCAGTCTCCGCAAAGTGTGCGGCCATTTCGCCAATTGTGCCGCGCAGGATTTCTTCATGCTGTTTGGTGAGTTCGCGGGCAATGGCAATCGGGCGCTCCGCGCCGAGCACGGCGGCGAGGTCGGCAAGCGCGGCGGTTAGGCGGTGCGGGGTTTCCAAAAAGATGAGCGTGTAGGGCAATTCGGCGACGGATTGGAGCACGGCGCGGCGCTCTTTGCTTTTGCGCGGCAGGTATCCGAGGTAGAGGAAAGCATCGGTGGGCAAGCCAGAAGCAATCAGCGCCGCGATGGGTGCGCTCGCGCCGGGGATGGGCACAACGCGGTGCCCCGCGGCGAGGGCAGCGCGCACCAATTCTGCCCCTGGGTCGTTGATGAGCGGCGTGCCTGCATCCGAAACCAGCGCTACATCGCCCTCAGCAAGTTTTTCCAGCAACAGGGCTTCGCGTTGGCGTTTGTTGTGCTCGTGGTAACTGATAGGGCGTTTGGAAATGCCGTAATGGGAAAGCAATTGGCGCGTGCGGCGGGTGTCTTCCGCCGCGATAGTGGGCACTTCGCGCAAAATCCGCAGGGCGCGCAGGGTGATGTCTTCCAAATTGCCTATCGGCGTGGCAACGAGGTAAAGGGTTGGCATTGGTTTAGCGCTACTCAGCGATGAGGATGGTGCGTGCGGGCGCTCCCTCGCTCCCAACGAGTTTTAGCGGCAGGCAATAGAGGGTGTAGCGCCCCGCAGGCACAGCCGAAAGGTCTAAAGTTTCAATCACAACCACGCCTGCTCCCAGCAGAATGCGGTGGGTTGGGCCCGGGTCGTCGTATGGGGCGATGGAAAGGTAATCGTTGCCCACAAGGCGAATGCCGCGGCGGACGAGGTATTCCGCGCCGTCGGCGGTGAGGGCGGTAAAATCGCGGTGAAATTCCGGGTCTCCCTTCGTCCACCATTGGGAATTGCGCGTTTTGAACAGCAGGCGGGTCGCACCTTTGGGGATGTTGGCGGCTTTCAGCGCCTCGGCGGTTATGTGCCCCGTCAAGTAGGTGAAATCCAGCACATAGGCTTCTCCAACCAAAGCATCCAATGGCAGGCTTTCCACCGTCGCGCCGTTGGGGATGAAGTGGTAGGGCGCGTCAACGTGTGTGCCGAGGTGGACGCATCCTGAGAACTTGGTGACATTGGCGGGCTCGCCGTCTTCCATTTTCAAAAAGCGTTCCATCTGGAAG
>JALUBW010000042.1:0-3490 GCA_027044735.1 Anaerolineales bacterium | reverse complement strand
GGCAATGCTTCGCGCTGCGAGCGTGTATGCCGCGAGGGCGGCGCGGTCAACCGTTACTCCCAATCCCGCACCGGTAGGCACGGTGATTGTGCCGTCGGGGTTGAGGGTGAAGCGCTCGCGGGTGATATCGCGAGCGTAGTAACGGTCAGTCGCGGAAATGTCGCCGGGCAAGCGGAAGTTGGGGAGCGAAGCCAGCGCGAGGTTGGCGGCGCGCCCGATGCCGGTTTCCAGCATTCCGCCACACCAAACGGGGATGTTTTGATGATAGCACAAGTCGTGGATGGCGAGGGCGTTCAACAGCCCGCCGACGCGCGCCTGCTTGATGTTGATGACGCGCGCGGCGTCCATTTCCAGCGCTTGGCGTGCGTGGCGCGGCGATTTGATGCTTTCATCAAGGCAAATCGGCGTGCGGAGTTGGGCTTGGAGGATATGATGATCCCACAAATCATCCTCGGCAAGCGGCTGTTCAATCAAGAGCAGGTTGAAATCATCCAGCGGTTTGAGCGCATCGGCGGTTTCAAGCGTGTAGGCGCTGTTGGCGTCAACCTGCAATGCGATTTCGGGAAAGGCGCGGCGCACTGCAGCGACGAGTTGCACGTCGTTGCCGGGCTTGATTTTGAGTTTGATGCGGCGGTAGCCCTGCTCAATAAAGTTTTCAACCCGCGTGAGGAGGGCATCGGTGCTTTCCTGCAAGCCAATAGAAATGCCGACCGGCACGGCTTGCGCTCTGCCGCCCAGCATGGATTGGAGCGATCTGCCAGTGCGCTTGCCCAGCAAATCCCAGAGCGCCATTTCCAAACCGGCCTTTGCCATTTGGTGGCCGCGCACCGCCGCGACGCGCCGCTGGAAGTCCGCGGCGGGATTCTCATCCTCTAAGCGCGATTCCATAGCCGCAGGAATAAGAAAATCACTCAGGATGTGCCAAGCCGTGGCAGCGGTTTCGCATGAAAAGCCGGGGTCGTGGTCGGCGGGGCATTCACCCCAACCAATAGCACCGTGCTCGTCCTCGGCTTCAACGATGATAGCCTCGCGGTGCGTTATCCGCCCGAACGAGGTCTCAAACGGGTGTTGAAGGGGCATGCGGATGTGGTAAATACTCACTCTCTTGATCTGCATCAGTATCTCCGGTTTCAGTGGACTATTGCGAAAAAGGCATTGTGTTTATCTGCGTGGAGCAGGTGAAAGTGCTCGTCATCGGCAAGCGAGCCGACCAAAAGCGCTTGCCCGGGCAAATCGGCAAGCCACACAAATTGCGGGTTGCAAGGTGCGCTTTCCAGCCAGGTGCGCAAACCTTTTGCCCCGCTGCGTGAAGCCTGCCACAGCATCTCAGCGGCCTGTACCCGCTCTTCAAAGTCCCCAATCCATTCTGTGCCTTGTGGCAAGCAAGCCGCGCGGAAGTCAGTCAAAGCGGGCATCCACTCGCCGAGGTAATTGTTCCCCCAACCTTCCCGTTGCGGGAGCACCAGAATGCTTGCCCCGGCCTTCAGGTGTTGCTTTGCCCAGTCCATTCCCGCCACTTGCTGAGGTGAAACGGAAAGCCGGGCAAGGTTCAAAGTGGCTATGCTGGCGCTGAGGGAGAGATACACCCCAACGACGATGACCAATCCAAAAGCGGCTTTTTTGCTTTTGATGGGGCGCAGGGCTAACTCTGTGCCGATAGCCGCGAGCAGCGCGATCCACACAGCAACGAACCGCGTGGCTGCCCTCGGCGCAGCCGCAAAGGTGAACAAAAGCGCGGCTGCAAACCACCATCGCTGAGGGTATTTCTCGTTCCAAAGCCCCACCAAAGAAAAGGCGCCGCTCCAAGTATCAACCCAAGGTGTCAGTATAAGTTTTATTCCCCACGGGAAAAGAACAACAGCGCCTGCATACCAATTTGCATGTCCGGTGTGGAGCGCATTCAGCAGTGCGGGTATTTGCTTTCGTGAAATTATCGTGACCACCCACGGGAAAACTACGAGGAAGGCGACGATTCCACTTCCCAGCAGTACTGCAACGCGCTTGCGAAACGTAAATGCGGCATCGGTCAGCATGATGACGCTCAACATCAAAGCCAACCAAAAAACCGTGCCGGGGTGCGATAACCCCGTCAAGCCTGCAAAAGCACCAGTTGCCAGCAGGCAGCAATTGCTGCGGGTGTTCCTGTAGCGAAAATAGGCGAACAAGGCCATCAGTGCCCAAAAGTATCCCCAAGCGCGGGTGACGCCGCCGCCCATGATTGCCCAATTGTAACCGGGGGTGTAAAAAGCAAAAAAGGTCGCTGCCAAAAGGGCTTCTTTTTCACCCAAGGTTTCTTTGCCAATGCCGTAAACCGGCAAAATTGAGAATGTACTGACCACCGCGGGCACAATTTTCATTACGCTGAGGACGCTTCCCCCGAAAAAAGCGTGCAAGAATGCCGCCGCGTAAATTCCAAAAGGTGGGTAGGCGAACGGGATTGCCTCGCCGTTGTAGTTCACATGAGCCGGCAGGGCAAATTTGTGGCTGATTAGCGCTTCAATCATTCTGAAAAACAGCCCTCCATCCCCAAAGGGCAGAGGGCTTGCCCAGCACCTGAAGCACCTCACATACAGCCCTAAGACCAGCAGCAGGCTCAAAACCAGCACGCGGCCGGTTTTTGAGGTGAAGCGCGGTTTGCGCGACGTCGTCATCCTAATGTGGCCTCCCCGTGGGAAAGCACGTAGAAACTGCGCCCGTGCTTGCCGGGCAAGTGCACGAAATCGGTGACAATATAGCCGCGCGCGAACAGCGTTTCAAAAATTTCGCGCGTTTGGAAACGCCAGCGCCGCGCCGTTTCCATGTCTGCCGCTTTCAGCGCCAGAAAATCTACGGGAATTTCCACCAGCGCCAAGTCGCCCTCGGGCTTGCGCCATGTGGCGGGCGGCTCAACCACGCCGTCGGCGCGCAAGCCGCTTGGGTTTAGGATGATTGCTCCCGCGCTCATGTAATGTGCTAAATCCAGCGCCTGCGGCGGCTCATCGCTCATTCGGCTCAAGGTGCGGTTGCTGTTCACCCAAAGTTCCAGCACGAACCGGTCAGAAGGCAGCCCCGCGTTTAGCCCGTCCCGCATCGGGCCGTAGTATTCACGGTAATAGGTGCGGCAGATCCCGCCGAGTTTGCGGATGTTGAGGTGAGCATTGCGACTGAGCAGCGGGTCATAAGTCCACACAATCCGGTCAAGCCCTTGATGCCGAACCCATTGCCACTGGGCGCGTTTCAGCCAGTAACTCAGCCCCAAGCCACGGTACGCCGGGTGCACGCCCATTTGGTGCGAGCAGTGCTGAAAATGCCATTTCCCATCCTCTTGCTCCATGCAGGGGAATCCGTACACAAACCCCGCGAGCGTGGCTTTGGGGTGCTCCTCCAGCGGAAACGCGCCGAGCACAACCCCGCCGCTGCGGGCTATCGGCAGGAGGATGTGGTCGGGCACGATGTCGCGCTCGCTGCCGGGCCACACTACATCTTGCAAGTCTTCCACCAGCCGCATTTC
>JALUBW010000041.1 GCA_027044735.1 Anaerolineales bacterium | reverse complement strand
GCGGCGATGATCACGCGGGGCTGCCGCGCCAGTTCCCGCGCCAGCACGATTTTCTGAATGTTGCCGCCGGAAAGGCTTTTCGCCAGAGTGTTGCGCGAGGGCGTCTTGATGCGGAACTGCTTGATGAGCCGGTCGCTGTGCTCAGCGATGTAGCGCAGGTTGAGGAAGCCGCGGCGGGAAAAGGGCGGCTTGTGGTGCTCGCGCAAAATCAGGTTTTCGGCCACGGTGAAATCGCCAATCATGCCGTCGCGCATCCGCTCTTCGGGGATGTAGGCCAACATGCGGTCGGTGCGCGCTCCCACGGGCAGGGCAGTGATGTCTTCGCTTTCCAGCAGAACGCGCCCTGCGGTGACCTCGCGCAGCCCGGCGATGACCTCGGCGAGTTCCCGCTGGCCGTTGCCCGAAACGCCCGCGATGCCCAAAATTTCGCCCGCGCGCACCTCAAGGCTGACATCCCGCAGGCCGGGGGTGCCGCGGTCGCTTTCGCAACTCACGCCTTCCAGCACCAGGCGCGGCTCGCCGATTTCGCTCTCCCCGCGCTCCAGCACCAGCGACACCTCGCGGCCCACCATCCAATTGGCTAAGGTCTCTTTGGTCACCTCAGAAGTGGGGCGGGTGCCGATTTTGCGGCCATCGCGCAGCACGGTCACCCGGTCGCTGATCTCAATGACCTCGTGCAATTTGTGGGAGATGAAAATCAGCGCGTGCCCCTCTTGCGTCATCTGGCGCATGATGCCGAAAAGTTCGTCCACTTCCTGCGGGGTGAGCACCGCGGTGGGCTCGTCCAGAATGAGCAGCGAAGCGCCGCGGTAGAGCGCCTTGATGATTTCCACCCGCTGTTGCTGCCCCACCGAAAGTTGCCAGATGTAGGCGGAAGGGTCAATGTGCAGGCCGTAGGTCTCGGCCAGTTCCAGAATGCGGCGGGAGACCACATCCAAATCGGTGAGGACGCCGCGGGAGGAAGGCAGGCCCAGGGCGACGTTTTCGGCGACGGTGAGGGTTTCCACCAACATGAAGTGCTGGTGCACCATGCCGATGCCGTGGGCGATGGCGTCGCTGGGAGAGTTGATTTCCACTCGCTGGCCGTCAATGTAAATTTCGCCCTCGTCGGGCTGGTAAAGCCCGTAGAGGATTTTCATCAAGGTGCTCTTGCCAGCACCGTTCTCGCCGAGGAGCGCGTGCACCTCGCCCGCGTGGACGTCAAAATCCACATGGTCGTTAGCCAGCACGCCGGGGAAGCGCTTGGTGATGCCGCGCATCTCCACGGTTTGGATGCGGCGGGTGGGTATGGCCGGGGCATTAGGGTGGGTCATGGCGAAAATCCCATGGGCGATCTCTCCCCTCCCCCGCCTCGCAAGGCTCGGCACCCCCTCCCCTCCCTTAGTAAGGGAGGGGAGGG
>JALUBW010000040.1 GCA_027044735.1 Anaerolineales bacterium | reverse complement strand
GATAGTGTACACTAATGTTCGCAATTTTATATAAAGACTCTTTTGAATAAAATTTGAGAAGTTGAGAAATTCAAAAGAGTTGGATAGACTTCCCAGTGAGGAATAAAACAAACAGGAGGAAGCCTATCCATGAGGAATAATAGCAAAAAAATAGATGAAACAAAAATATTTAAAGAGATAATGACACAGTTTGTAGTTGATGAAGATCCACTTTTGTCAATGCTCAAATGGATGATGGAGCAGTTGATGAAGATAGAGTCCGAGATAAAAGTTGGAGCTAAAAAAGGTGAGCATAATAACCAGAGGAGAAGCTATTTTAGCGGTTATAGACCAAGAAGATTTGATACAAGACTAGGAACAGTCTATCTGATGGTTCCCAAGATAAGAAAAGGTGGCTACATTCCCTTTTTCATCACCGAAAAGAGAAGAAGTGAACAGGCTTTGATTTCGATGATACAAGAGGCATATGTCAATGGAGTTTCTACTAGAAAAATAGAGCGACTTGTCAAAGAGCTTGGGATAGAAAATATTAGTGCATCCCAAGTATCTCAAATCAATAAAGGGCTAGATGAACAGACAAAAGAGTTTCGTAATCGTACTCTACAAAAAGAGTATCCCTTCGTATGGATTGATGCTTTATATGAAAAGATGAGAGATTATGAGGGTAAAGTTGTCTCGACAGCCATTATGATAGCTTACGGAGTTAACCAGGAGGGAAAAAGAGAAGTGTTGGCTATTGAGCCATTTATCAATGAGTCTTATGAGACTTGGAAAAACTTTTTTGATAAGCTTAAAGCAAGGGGATTACAAAAAATAGCTTTGCTTGTCAGTGATGCACATTTAGGGATTCAAAAGGCTTTTAAAGGAGCTTTTATCGGCGCATCCTGGCAGCGGTGCAAAGTCCATTTTATGAGAAATATTTTAGCACATATTCCTCACAAGGCAAAAGAGTCTTTTGCAGCAAAACTTAAACAAATCTGGCTGCAAGAGAGTAAAGAGGATGCATTGAAAATTGCTGCAATGATACAAGAGGAGTTTGGCAAAAAGTTCCCTGAAGCAATTGAAATGCTTCAAAATGGATTGGAAGATTCGCTGCAGTTTTATCACTTTCCACAAATAGATAAAAGGAGGATAAGTTCGACAAATATGTTAGAGAGAATCAACAAGGAGATACGTAGAAGGACAAAAGTCATCTCAATATTTCCATCAAGAGACTCTTATTTGAGACTCGTGACAACATATTTGATGGAGTTTACTGAAGATTGGGAGATTGAAAGAAGCTATATCAAGCCTGATAAGCTTCAAGAAGCGATGGATAACTTTAAGGTGCAGCTTAAAAAAGCTGCTTGATTTCTAATGAAATACAACTTGCTGGGAAAAAATTGCGAACAAAACTTGACAGTATC
>JALUBW010000039.1 GCA_027044735.1 Anaerolineales bacterium | reverse complement strand
GGATTGACCCTGTCCTTACAGTTTCAGGGAAGAAGGGCTTTATACTCTTTTAAGGTCTTGGCATGGGGCAGTTTTTCAAATATGTATTTAAGATAGCTGTATGGCTCAAGCCCATTTGCCTTGGCTGTCTCTACCAGGCTGTAAAGGCTGGCACTGGCTCTGGCACCTTCGGGTGTGCCTGCAAACAGCCAGTTCTTACGGCCTATCACAAAGGGCCTTATTGCATTTTCTGCAAAGTTGTTGTCTATGCTGTAAGTTCCGTCTTCTATGTATCCTGTAAGACGAGGCCATTGATTCAGTGTGTAGAATATGGCCTTGCCCAAAAGGCTCTTTGGAGGCACTTGATTTGATCTTTTATCTAGCCACTTTTTGAATGACTCCAGTATGGGCTTTGACTCCCTTTGGCGAATCTCGTATTTTTCAGAAGAAGACATGCTTTTTGTGTCTTTTTCTATCCTGTAAAGCTTATGGATGTAACTTAATGCCATATCAGCACTTGATGCTCTTTTGCTTTTACCAATGGACTTTTTTACATCCATGAACTTTCTTCGTACATGGGCAAAACACCCTATATGACGCACCTCTTCCTTTAGGTCCAGAAAGTCATAGCCCTGGTACCCGTCTGTCTGAACAGCTCCCTGGTAGTCTTTTAAAAACTCATGGGGCACCCTACTGCTCCTTGTAGGGTGATATTCGTAAAGTAATATAGGTCTTTCAGGGCCTGCCCTTCCAAATAACCACATGTAGGATTTTGTGTTTGGACTCCTTTCAGGTTCATTTAACACCTGGATCACTGTCTCATCCATGTTTATATAAGGGCCTTTAAGCAACTCCTCCTTTAAAAGATTTAAAAGTATCTTACAGGCCAAGGCCACCTTCATGGCCCACTGACACATAAGTGATCTCGATATCTCTATCCCATGACTGGAAAAATATCTCTCTACCCTGTAAAAGGGCAAACCATATACAAACTTGCATACAAGTATGTATGCCAGCAGACTAGAAGTTGCTATGGACTTGGAAATGATCTGGGGTTCAGGTGGGGCTATCTTTACAGAAGGCCCTTCTGATTCAGAACCCTCACACCTTTTACAGGCATACTTTGGCCTTATATGACGAATAACCTTTATCTTAGAAGGAACAATCTCCAACTGCTCTGATACCTCTTCCCCTATCCGTACAAGCCTTGCACCACACTCACATACCTTCTCTTCTTCTGGTATGTCATGAACTATTTCTTCACGGGGAAGATCATCTGGAAGGGGCCTTCTGCCAGGCTTCTTCTTGGTGTGAGCTGATACCTTGATCTTGTCTGAAGGCTCTTCCTCAGGCTCAGGCATGTCAAAAAGAGATTTGTTTACATAGGAACTAGAGTCAGTGTATTTCTCGCTCTTTCTGCCATATAGCCTTGCTCTTAAAAGGCGAAGCTCTTCCCTTAAAAGC
>JALUBW010000038.1 GCA_027044735.1 Anaerolineales bacterium | reverse complement strand
TTACATTTAGTTGTAATGATGGAAATTTAACGAACTGAGAAGAAACCTGACCAATAATAGTATGTGATAGTTGATATGTAAATGATGGTAATTGAAATTGTGTAGCAAACCAATGTAATGGAACATTACCAGCAAATAGTATATCAAATGCAACAGTTCAACAATATTGAACAAACTGGACACATAACACAACAGCAGGAATATGCACATTTGTATGTGATAATACTACATATTGGAATTGAACAAGTTGTAGTAATATACAAGTAGGATATTACAAAGATTCTAACACAGATAATCAAACAAAATGTACAAATAAACCAGCTACAAATAGTTATTATACAACAACTGGAAGTGTAGATTGAAATGATTGTTGATGGGAATGTGACAGTTGATATATAAAAAATGAAACAAACACAAGCTGTGACAAAACACCAACAATAACAATAAACAATCCAGATACAACACCAGCCCAAAGCAAAACAATAACAGCAAGCACAGATGTAGGGACATTGTATATGTCAGTTCTTGCACCAGGAAGCACAGAAAACTGTGATGGAAATTTAACATTTAGTGCTTATAGTTCAAAAACATTTACAAGTGAATGAGACAATGGAACAAAAATATGCTACAAGGCAGTAAACTGAATAGCAGAAAGCTATTCTATGTCAGATCCAATACAATGAATAGATACAACAGGTGTAACAAATCCAACTATAACAGTAACTACTCCAACAAATAATACAACACCAACATTTAGTTGGAATTTACCAGAGACAGGAGCGCAATGTAAATATAGCTTAGATAGCACAACAAGTTATAGTACACGGACAACAGATACAAGTTATACACCTGCAACAGCTTTATCAGAATGAACACATACATTGTATTTGATATGTAAAGATGCAGTGTGAAATGAGGACACAAATCCAAGTAGTGGAACTGTTCAAATAGATACAACACCACCTACAAACCCAACAATAACAGCTACAAGTCCAACAAACAGCAAAAGACCAACATGGAGTTGGACATTACCAGAAAGTTGAGCAACATGTGCAGTAAGTTTAGACAGCACAACAAATTATGGTTCATATACAACAAATACAAGTTATACACCAACAACAGATCTAACAGATGGAACACATACACTATATATAAAATGTAAGGATGAGGTATGAAATGTAAACAATACAGCAACAAGCAAGACGATAACAATAGATACAACCTGACCAACAATAAGCAATATAACAGTAAGTATAGCAACAGATTATTGTTCAAGTAAAAATGTAACATATACAGTTACAGCAACAGATACAAATGGACCTATACAATATAGTTTTGATGGTTGAACAACCTGGCAGACAGCCAATAGCAAGACAATACAATCTTCAACAGCAAACATAGCAGTAAAAGATAGTTTATGAAACATAACAACACAGACAAAAACAGCTATAAAT
>JALUBW010000037.1 GCA_027044735.1 Anaerolineales bacterium | reverse complement strand
GCGCTGAATTACCCCTGTGAATGCGATTACCCCGACTGCCGCCGCGTGGAAATTTGAAACCATCACCCCACAAAATGCGTCTAAAAGATAGCCTTGACCCCATTGCCCACATGCAAGGAGTTTAGCCATGCCCGAATCGTACCAACGCCAAACAAGCCGCTCGCGTAGCGGCGTGTGGAGGGCGATTTTGTCGGACGCGCGGCTGGTGTGGCAGTTGATGCGCGATGAGCGCGTGCCGTGGTATCTCAAACTTATCCCAGCCGCGGCTGTGGTTTATGCAATTTCGCCTGTGGATTTGATGCCGCTTGACCCAATTGACGATGCCGCAGTTGTGAGCGGCGCATTTTACCTTTTCAAAGCGCTTTGCCCGCGAGAGGTGGTGGCAGAATATGCCGGTACTGTTGTCTCCGGGCAGGCGGAAAGTGTCCAAAGTGGAGGAAGTGAGGATGAGCGACAAGGTCAATAAAAACCGCCAGCGGTTCGGTTGGGTCTTGGTTGTGACCGGCTTAGTATTTTTGTTTGCTGGTCTGGTGGTTGTAACGCTTGCTACCACTCCGCTTGCCGTTCAGCCTCCGCATGGCGGCTCGCTTCAGCCGCGTCAGGCTGCCCCGTCCTTTTGGGTAGAGTTGGCAGATAAAATCGCGCAGTTCGTGTTGGCGCTTTTGCAAGTGCAATGGACGCCGGCGCGCGTTGGCGTTTTCCTCATCCTTGTTGGATTAGCGATAGAGGCTGTTGGCGGTTACCTTGTTGCCTTTTCTTCACGTTGAGGGCTTAAACTTTTCCACCCTCAACAAAAAAGCCGCCCGTTTGGGGCGGCTTCTTCGTTTTGGGAAAGGGCGCGAGGCGCGCCTCAATCCTATTCGTGCACGTGCCCGTGCTCAATTTCTTCGGGGGTGGCTTCACGGATGCCCACGACCTTCACGTCAAAGACCAAAGTCTTGCCCGCAAGCGGGTGGTTGAAGTTGAGCACTACGGTGTCGTCGCGCACCTCTGCAATGTAGGCATCAAACACCTGACCGCTGTTGTCGCGCAACTGCAATGGCGTGCCCACTTCCAACGGAATCTCGGGCGGAAATTCGCTCTTGGGCACCTCAACAAAAGCGTTGGGGTCTTCTTCACCGTAGCCTTCAGCGGGGGAAACCTCAACGGTTTTTTCATCGCCAACAGCCATGCCGTAAATTTCCTTTTCCAAGCCAGGGATGATGTTGTGCTGCCCTTGGATGTATTTGATCGGGCCGTGCCCTTCGGAGGAATCCACCACTTCGCCGTCAACTTTGAGGGTGTACTCCATGCTGACCACGTCGTTATCGCGAACGACACGCTTTTCTGAATCGCTCATTTCTTTCTCCTTTCGGATTTTCTGCTCAACAAGTTGGAAACTGCCGCGTTAGCGGCCCTTTGCCCGTCCCCCATTGGTTGCAACCAGCGGGTTTCGTTCAAAGTGAGGTAATTCTAACACA
>JALUBW010000036.1 GCA_027044735.1 Anaerolineales bacterium | reverse complement strand
TTAGGGCGCTCAGCAGTGCCGCCCATGCCAAATAGACTACATACACAACCAGCCCATCGGGGAACAAGTGGGGTATGCTGCTGGTGAGTCCAAAACCAGCCGTTGCTAAGGGCAAGAAAATTTCATAAGCCAGCCCCACGCCCGCGAGGTGGGTTTGCCCCGGCCTGCGGGTTAGGGCTATAGTGGTCCAGATTGCTGAAACCGCGAGGAGGATGAAATCCCCAACCGAAAGGCGGGCGTGCAGCGCGGCTTGGGTTGGCGTCAGGCTTGGCAAAAAGCGGGCTATTGCACCGATAACCGCACCCGCAGCAAATGCCAGCCCGCTGGCGATCAGTATCCCCCCCAGCACTAAGGCGAAATACCGTTTTACGCCGGTGATAACCCCTAAGCCAAGCCCGACTATGGGCGTCATTGCCGGTGCTACCAGCGCACCGAGAACCAATATAGCCAGTGAATTTGTAAGAAGCCCTATTCCCCATATTAGCCCTGCGAGGGTGATGAAGATGAATAGGTCGGCGGATGGCTCGGCGCGATGAGCGGCTTTGTTCCAAAACGCTTCGCGCTCCGAGGCGTCAAGCGGAGCGAGTGCGCGTTTAGCGCGCCGTCGGCGCGCCGGCGGCAGGTTTTCGGGGGTTTCTGGCGTTGCTTGGCTTCGCGGTATCGTCATCGCACTATCGCCTCAGGCTTGCCACTATGCGGATGGGGTGCAAGAGTAGGTCTAAGGCGGTGAGCACATCAGGAGCGATCAGGTCAGAAGATAGCAGGGCTTCGGCTGCTGTGCCTTCTCCTGAGAGGACGCAAATGCCGATTGCTGCTTCCTTCAGCATCAATGCGTCGTTAGCCCCTTGCCCAAGCGCGACCACCTCTTCTGCCCCAAGGGAGCGCACAAATTCGGCTTTTTGTTCTGCTTCTCCCCCGGGGGAAACGCGGATGGCTTTCAATCCTAATGCGGCGTCTATGTGTTTTTGCTTGCCGTGCGTGTCGGCCGTGAGCATGTGGATTTCAAGCCGGCCGCGCAGTTGGTTTATGCGTTCACGCACGCCGTCAATTAGTTCGCCGTCTTGCGCCAGTGTGCCGTTCACGTCGGTCACGAGGTGCTTTAGGTGTATTTCGCCCCTTCCCGGAATTTTGAGCGTGATCACCGCACAATCTCCTTTGCTGTGCTGTGGGGCTTTCGCCCCGTATTGCTTTGTGGAGATTATAACTTATTTTGCGGCGCTAAGCGGTGGCAAGCGCTTCTGCGGCTTCGGCGGCGCGCATGGCAAATTGGCTGTTGTAAAGTTCGGCGTAAAATCCTTTTTTGGCCAGCAGTTCCTCATGTGTGCCTTGCTCAACGATGTTCCCGTCGCGCATCACCAAAATTAGGTCGGCATTTCGTATAGTGGAAAGCCTGTGGGCAATTACGAAACTTGTCCTGCCTTTCATCAATTTGTCCATCGCGGCTTGGATTAGCAACTCAGTGTGTGTGTCCACTGAACTGGTGGCTTCGTCCAAAATCATCATGGGAGGATTGGCGAGGATGGCGCGGGCTATTGTTATCAATTGCTTTTGCCCTTGGGAGATGTTGGTTACCTCTTCGTTGATGACGAAATCGTAGCCGCCCGGCAGTGCTTGGATGAAGTGGTGGGCGTGAGCGGCTTTTGCAGCGGCTTCTACTTCCTCATCGGTGGCATCAAGCCGCCCGTAGCGGATGTTTTCGCGAATTGTGCCGTTGAACAGCCATGTGTCTTGAAGCACCATTCCGAACAAGCGCCGCAGGTCGGAGCGGCGGAATTCGCGCACATTGTGCCCGTCAACCAGAATTTCGCCTTTGTCCACGTCGTAAAAGCGCATTAGCAATTTTACGATAGTGGTTTTGCCTGCTCCGGTTGGGCCCACAATGGCGACTTTTTGCCCGGGCTTTACTTCGGCGGTGAAGCCTTTAATCACCGGTTTGCCGGGTACATAACTGAAGTAGACTTCCCGAAATTCAACATGCCCTTTGACTTCGCTTGGGTCAAGCAAGATGGCGTCCTCGGGGTCTGGTTCTTCCTCTTCTTCCTCCAGAAAGTCAAACACCCGTTCAGCCGCGGCGATGGTTTGTTGCAGCACATTGGAAATGTTCGCTAACTGCGTGATGGGCTGGGTGAATGAGCGCATGTATTGGATGAAAGCCTGAATATCGCCAACGGTGATGAGGTCGCGGACGGCAAGCCATCCCCCCGCAATCACTACTGCCACATAGCCGAGGTTGCCGATCCAGCGCATTAGGGGGCGCATTGTGCCCGAGAAGAATTGCGCTTTCCAAGAGGCTTGGTAGAGGGTGTCGTTGTATTCATCAAATTTGGCAATGCTTTTGCGCTCGCCGTTGAATGCTTTGACTATCAGGTGCGCGCCAAACATTTCTTCCACAATGCCGTTTACATGCCCCAAAAAGTCCTGCCGTTGGGCAAAGTATTTCTGTGAGGCCTTGATGATTCCAAACATTGCCCCAAACGAAATGGGCACTATGAGCACCGCAATGAGGGACATTTGCCAACTGATGGAAAACATCATTATTAGAATGCCCAACACGGTGACGGCCGAGGTGACAATTTGCCCAAGGCTCTGGTTGAGGGTGCGGTTGACCGTATCCACATCGTTGGTGAGGCGAGAGAGCACTTCGCCGTGAGTTGTGCCGTCAAAATAGCGGAAGGGCATACGGTGCACTTTATCCATCAGGGCTTGGCGGAGGTTGTATGAGACCTCCATTGCTACGTCTGTCATAATCCAGCCCTGGGCGTAACTCAACACGGCAGAAAGCACATAAAGCCCTGAGGCAAGCAGCAAAATTTGGCCGATTTTCTCAAAATCAACGCTGCCCGTTCCGGCCAGTTGGGCGAGGACACCGTTGAACAGCGTGGTGGTGGCGTTGCCCAAAATTTTCGGGCCTACGATTGAGAAGGCTGTGGAGCCGATTGCCAGCAAAACTACCACCAAAATTTTGAGGTTGTAAGGCTTTAGGTAGGCCACCAACTTGCGAAGTGTGCCTTTGAAATCAGTTGGCTTTTCCACTGGCCCTAAAGGCATCATGTGCCCTATTCTTGGGCCGCCGCTTTTAGCCCCCCGCGGTTTCACTACAGCGCCGCTTCGCGCGCGTTCTTGAAAGCGTCCGGGATTGGCGTTCATGCCAGCGCCTCCTGCTTGAGTTGGGAAAGGGCAATTTCGCGATAAACCTCGCAGCCTTCCATCAGTTCTTTGTGCGTACCCTCGCAGATTAGGCGGCCTTCATCCAGCACGAGGATTTTATCGGCGTCTTTGATGGTGGCAACTCTTTGGGAGACGATTATGATGGTGCGCCCTGCGAGGTGCTTGCGCAGTGCGCGACGAAGGCGGGCGTCGGTTTGGTAATCCAGCGCCGAAAAACATTCGTCAAAAATGTAGATGGGGGCGTCCTTCACCAATGCCCGAGCGATGGTGAGCCTTTGCCGTTGACCGCCCGAAAAGTTCACCCCGCCTTGTGCTACTTCGGCTTTTAGCCCTTTGGGGTGCTCAAGAATGAATTGCGCTTGGGCAATTTCAAGCGCCCGCTGCATTGTTTCTTCATCGGCGTTTGGGTTGGCAAAGCGCAAATTGCTTTCTACCGTTCCGGCGAATAAATTGCTTCGCTGGGGCACGTAGCCGATTTTCGCGCGCAGTTCCTCCAGTGCCACCTCGCGAATGTCCACGCCGCTAATGGTTATTTGCCCGCCGGTCACATCGTAAAACCTCGGAATGAGGTTCACCAGTGTGCTTTTGCCCGAGCCGGTTGTGCCCATAATGCCGATGGTCTGCCCGGCCCCAATTTGGGTGCTGATGTCATGCAGCACATCTTCTTCGGCGTTGGGGTAGCGGAATCGCACTTCGCTAAAGCCAATGCTGGGTTCAAAGTTTTCCGGAAACGGGCGAGGTTTGGGCGGGGAAGTTACGCTGATATTAGTAGCGAGCACATCTGCAACGCGGTTTGCCGAAACATCAGCGCGAGGTAGCAGGATGAACAGCATGGAGAGCATCAAAAAGGCAAACACTACCTGCATTGCATATTGCATGAAGGCCATCATATCGCCAACTTGCATGGTTGACTGCGCGACTTCGTGTGCTCCGACCCACAAGATCAAAATCATCAAGCCGTTTAGAATGATCATCATCGTTGGCATCATTACTACGAAAACGCGGTTCACAAACCGGCTCAGGTCGGTCAGTTGGCGGTTTGCCCGTTCAAATCGCGCCGATTCCACCTGCTGGCGGTTGAAGGCGCGCACCACCATCATGCCCGTTAAGTTTTCGCGCAAGATCAAGTTGAGTTTGTCAATCAGTGCTTGGATGAGTTTGAACTTTGGGATAATGATGCTGAACACTACGCCGATAATTCCTAAGAGGAGGCTAACTGCTAACGCCATCGTCCACCACATGGAAGGGCTTTTATCCAGTGCATGGATAATTGCTCCTATGCCGATGATGGGGGCGTAAAACGACAAGCGCACCAATGGCATTATTGCATTTTGCACTTGCGTGATGTCGTTGGTGGCGCGCGTTATGAGCGAAGCGGTGGAAAAGCGGTCAAATTCTGCTCCCGAAAAGAACATTACCTTTTTGAAAAGCATGTGGCGCAGGTCGCGTCCAACTCCTGAGGCGATGCGGGCGGCGAGGTAGCCAACGCTGATGGTCGCTATTGCCGAGATCAGCGCGATCAGGAGCATTAGGCCGCCTTTGTGCAGTATGTAGCGGTTTTGGATTTTGGCGGTGTTCATGCCTATTGCTTCGTATTCGGCTTTTACGGCGCGCGTCGCCGCCTGTATCAGTGCCTTTTCGCCTCCGATTGCTTTGAACCGCTGGCTGAGCGATTCGCTGATTTTGCGGCGCTGGGAGAACGGCATTTTTGCTAACAATGTGAACAAGTCTGTATTGGGCGGCAAATTTGCCAGCATGGGCGCCATTTTGGGCATTAATTTTTTCGCTTCTTGCGGGTTTTGCTGGATGCGCTGTATGCCGAATACGAGCAGCAAAGCCTTGCCGAGCGTAGGCTCTAATGTGGAAACCACCTGAGGCGAGCGGGAGCGGTTGCTGAGGATGTAAACGGGTTCTTTGAGCACCGCGGGATATTTTTGTGCCACGGCTTGGGCTTCGGGGGTACCAGGTTTCACCAGTTGGTAGTTGGCAAGCACTTCTTTTTGTTCTTGCTCGGTCAAAAAGAGGAAAGCACGCTTCAAAGTGCTCTCGCGGATTGCTTCGGGTACGGCGTGCTGCACGCCTCCTTGCTGAATGCCTACATTTACGATGTCCGACATGTAGTCGGGCAAGGTAAGGTCGGCGTCGGCCTGCACAAAAAGCAATGCAATCGCCAAGATTAGCAAAAGCAGGTACGGTTTGAAGTACTTGAAAATTCGCAGCATTGCGGGGTTGCCTCCAAAATTTACGCACCATGAGAGCGGCGCGGGATGCTGGTTTAGCCGGCAGTTTCTTTCTTTTCCGCGTTGGGCAGTTTTTCAAGCAGAATTTTCAATGCCACCAGCACTTTTTCGCCTTCCTCGGGTGAAAGGCTTTCCAAAAGGCGCGTGAAGGTTGTACCTTCTGTGGGGGAAGTTATAGAAAGTAAGGTTTTCTCGCCTTTGGGCGTGAGCCGCAGGCGTTTGTTGCGGCGGTCGTTTGGATCTTCTTCGCTAAATACGAAACCTTGTTCTATCAGCCTGCGCAGCAATTGGCTGGCCGCGGCGTTTGTGATGCCGAGAGATTTTGCCAAGTCGGAAATGTTGGTTTGCTGATACCGTTGAATGTAGCGCATGGCAAAAAGTTGGGGCATAGAAAGGCCTGCCGCACGCACCCTTTGCCAAAATGGGTGCACCAGCGCTTGCACAAGTCGCCTAAA
>JALUBW010000035.1:4105-5871 GCA_027044735.1 Anaerolineales bacterium | reverse complement strand
ACGACCATACGACCATACGACCATACGACCTAACGCCCTAACGACCATACGATCTAACGACTTTACGACCTAACAAGTTGGAGGCAACCATGCTGTTTTGGTTTGACCCGCTCTACCTAATCATCATGGCGCCGGCATTCATCCTCATGCTGGCGGCGCAATGGTATGTGAGTTCATCATTCCGCAAATGGTCTGCCGTGCCCCTGCGAAGCATGCTCAGCGGCGCCGAAGCAGCGGAGAGGCTTATCCGCTACGCAGGCCTGCACGGCGTGCGCATTGAGCAAGTGGGCGGTATGCTCACCGACCACTACGACCCGCGCAGCAAAGTGCTCCGCCTTTCGCCCAAAGTGTATTTCGGGCGCTCGGTGGCTTCTGTGGCGGTTGCCGCGCATGAACTGGGGCACGCCCTGCAAGACCAAGAAGGCTACGCGCCGCTCAAATTGCGCAGTACAATGGTACCCGCCGTCAACATCGGCTCATACTTAGGCTGGATTTTGATTTTGTTGGGGCTGTTGCTCAACATGCTGAATCTGGCGGTGCTTGGGCTGATTGTGTTTTCGTTGGGTGCGCTGTTCGCGCTCGTAACCCTACCGGTGGAATTCAACGCCTCAGCACGCGCCAAAGTGTTGCTCCGCCAAGCGGGCATTGTGCAGACAGAAGACGAAGTGCGCGGCGTGAACCAAGTGCTCAACGCCGCGGCTCTCACCTATGTCGCCGCGCTGATAACCGCGGCTTTGCAAGTGCTCTATTACGCCCTCATCATCTTCGGCGGCCGCAGACGCCGATAGCAGAGCAACCCCCATGAAAAAACTGCTCCTCTTTCTGCTGTGGCTAAGCGCCACGGTCGTATTAGCGTTAGGCGGCGGCTTAATGGGCGGCTTGTGGGCAGCAGAGCACTTTCACGCCTCCGCCACAACCATAGCCGCTTCAAGCGCCCCACAGCCGACCGCCGAACAGTTCACAGAAAAGCAGACACCAACCACAAAGGGCGTGCTGAAAGTTGAAACCACCGAAATTGAAACCGCCGTCACCAAAGCCGTAGCAAAGGTTTCGCCCGCGGTGGTAACCGTGGTGGGCGTCGTTCCGGGCGAAATCACCTTCTTCGGCCCGACCCCCGACCAAGAGGTAAGCGGCTCGGGCGTAATCGTCTCGGAGAAGGGCTACATCATTACCAACAACCACGTGGTGCAAGGCACCAAAACGCTCCACGTGATTTTCGCCGGTGGGCAAAAGGTGCCTGCCCGCATTGTGGGGACTGACCGCTTTGCCGATATTGCGGTGCTCAAAGTGGACGCGAAAGTGCCCGCGGTGGCAGTGCTGGGCAACTCCGACGTGCTCAAGCCCGGCGAAACGGTAATCGCCATCGGCTCGCCGCTCGGTGCGTTCCGCAACACCGTAACCGTGGGCGTGGTGAGCGCCACCGGCAGGAGCATAGACACCGGCAAAGGCTACCGCATGGAAGGGCTAATCCAAACCGACGCAGCAATCAACCACGGCAATTCCGGCGGGCCGTTGGTCAACCTCGCGGGGGAAGTGGTGGGCATCAACACGCTGATAGTGCGCGGAAACGGCCCCGATGTGGCGGAAGGGTTGGGCTTTGCCATTCCATCCAACACTGTGCGGGCGATAGCCGAGCAGATAATCAAGCAAGGGTATGTAGCGCGCCCCTACCTCGGCATCAGTTGGCAGGGGATAACGCCCGCCATCGCCGCGGAATACGGCTTGCCGGTGCAATGGGGCGTCTTTGTGGTTGATGTTGAGCCCGG
>JALUBW010000035.1:0-4005 GCA_027044735.1 Anaerolineales bacterium | reverse complement strand
ACACAGAAAAGCCACAGAAAACACAGAGGAAATTCTGTGTTTTCTGTGCTAATCTGCGAAATCTGTGGTTTTCACCTTTCATCACCCTACTTCAAATCAAACACCATGTTCACCGTGGCGGAAATGGTCATCTCGCCGCCGCTAACGGGCACGGAGTCGGCGCTTTTGGCCGAGGCAGCAGAGAGCATGACACGCGGCACCGGCGCCACCGTTTGGAACGAAATACTCCGCACATCGCCCAATTTGGCGCCTGCGGCCTCGGCAATTGCTTTCGCTCGCTCACGCGCCTGTTCCACTGCCGCCAGTTGCGCTTGCTTCAGCAGTTCATCGCGGTTGCTCAAATCAAAGCGAATGCCCTGAATGCTGTTCGCGCCATCCTGCACAACCGCGTCCAACACTTCACCAACCTTTGAAAGATCGCGCACAGTCACCTGCACAGTGTTGGTGGCCACATAGTAGCGCTTCGCCACTTTGCCCTTGTTATCGCGCTCCTCGCGCCGGTAAAGATTGAGGTTGACCGTGCGGATGTCCTTCTTCTCAACGCCATACTGGGCAAGGGTTTGGTAAATGCGGTGCATTTGGGTGTTATTGGCAGAAAGTGCTTTTGCGGCAGAATCGTTTTGAGTTTTTACACCAACCGTTACAATGGCAATATCGGGCTGTGCGGCAATAGTGGCCGTCGCGTTTAGAGTAAGTGTGCGCAGGTTAGCGCATTCACACTTCCCATCCTGCGGGGTGAAAGCGTGAGAGCGCAACTGCGGCAAAGCCACAGCCGCCGCAAACACTGCAGCAGCGAGCAAGAGCACTCCAGCAATTTTCCAAGCGGTCTTCATAGCAGTACCTCCTGTAATAAAATGGGTCTATCACGATTATAGACGCCGAATGCGCTAAAATTGTTCCGCTCTGGAAAAGGCTTTGCAACTACTCAAAAGGACACCAGCGACATTGCAGCACCCAACAAAAAGCGCTCTTCCTTGCCTTTAGCCCGCAAAGATGCTAAACTACCCCCGAGAAGGAGAAAAAGCCGCGGCGGGGAGGACTTCGCCGCGCCAATCTCATTTTTCAGGCAAAAGCATGGCAAATATCATCACTCTCTCCCGTTTCCCACTGTTGTTTGTGTATGTGGCGCTGTTATACTACGGAGGCTATACCGTAAAAGCATGGGCAGCGCCCTTCATTTTGCTGATAATAGCGCTGGACAGCATAGACGGCATGGTGGCACGCGCCCGCGGCGAAGCAAGCCTGCTGGGCAGCGCTCTGGATATTGCCACCGACCGCACTTTGGAAATAATTTTGTGGGTCGTCTTTGCCCACCTGCGATTGATTTCCATCGTTGTGCCGATAATCGTGATCACCCGCGGCACAACAGTTGACGCAGTGCGCGCCGTGGGGATGAAAGAGGGATTACCGCCGTTTGAACAGGTAAAATCCCCAATCAGCAGGTTCTTGGTGGCCTCGCGGTTCATGCGAAGCACCTACGCGCTCCTAAAAGCCGCTGCCTTCTTTGCACTAACACTTGACTTAGCGCTAAGAAGCGCCGGAGCGCCACCTCACCTCGCTGCCTCCCTACCCACGGTGCACGCTATAGCGCTGGTGCTAACTTGGTTGGCCGTGCTGTGGTGCTTGCTGCGTGGAATTCCGGTGTTGGTGGAAGGATATTCACTCCTAAAAGCCGGATAAGCCCACCAGCGATCAAATTTACGCCTCCGCCGCCCCAAGTCACAAAAAAGGCACTTTGCACAACGAGAAAAAGCGTTAGGGACTATGGAACTACAAACGCTCGCCACCAGCCGCTACGGCGTAGGATTTGCCCTAACATTGGCACGCACACTGCCGCCCCCGTTAGGCTATCGCGTGGCATATGCACTTGCGGATTTTTTGGCCCTATTCCGCAGGTCAATAATTGTGCGGTCGGCGCGGCTGAACCAATGGATAGTGCACAACATGGCGCTTACGGCCGAGGAAATTGACGAAGCAATGAAAGCCGTCCTCCGCCATGCAGGTCAATGCGCCTACGACCTATACCGGCACATAAACGACAGTCAAGCGCTGTTGAGCATGATTGAGTTTGACGAGGAACTAAAACAACTCATCCGAGAAAGCGCAACCAACAATGCGGGCTATGTGGTGGTGGGGCCACACCTGAGCAATTTTGACTTGGGGATAAAAGCCGCCGGTATCGCCGGAGTTCATGCCCAAATTTTAGCGATCACCTCCCCAACAAGCGGCTACCTTTGGCAAAACCGCATGCGCTCAGCGCCTCATGTGGAAGTGACCCCCATTTCACCCAAAGCGCTGTTCAAAGCCTACCGCCGCCTTCAGGCAGGGGGGATAGTGGTAACGGGCGTTGATAGGCCTGTTCCCGGCAAAGCAGAAATGCTTTCGTTTTTCGGGCATCCGGCTCCGCTGCCAACCGGCCATGTGCGGCTGGCGATGAACGCTGGCGTGCCGGTAAGGGTGGTCGCGGCCAGCATGGATGAAACGGGGAAATACCACTTGACGGTTTCGGAGCGAATACCAATGCGGCGCACGCGGGATAAACAGGCCGACATCCGCGAAAACGCCCAGCGTGTGCTTGAGGTGGTTGAATGGTACATACGCCGCGCCCCATTGCAATGGACTATGTTCCATCCAGTTTGGCCTCACCTGCTGGATAAGGTGCCTACCCGATGAGCAAAATTTTTGCATTGGGCTTTGTGCTGTTCCTCGCAGGCTGGGCACACCGTCACCCAAAAGCCGCTCGGCTTGATGAAGCGCTTTTCCTTCAAATACACCGAGCATGCGCGAAATGCGCCCCCATTTTCAAGATTCTCTGGATATTCGGCACACTGCCAGCAGCATTTACGGCTGCGGGTGCGATTGCATGGCTGGGGGGAGTAAAGTATGGCGTCTATTCGTTGCTGGCCTACTTGGTGGCCGTCGCGATAGAACGGGCTATCAAAGAAACAATACGACGGCCAAGGCCCTATCAAAGTATTGCCTCTGCCGAGATGAAGCAGCCGCGCGAGCCTTCCGACACTTCCTTCCCCAGCGGCGACGCACTACGCGCGTGGCTGTTTGCACTGGCCTTAGCAGCATTTGTGCCCACGTGGGCGGCATGGGTGCTATTTGGAATTGCCTTTGCAGTTTCAATTGGGCGGATGGTGTTGGGCGTGCACCATCCCCTTGACGTGCTCACAGGCACCGGCATGGGGCTAATGGCAGGTGCACTCCTCAGAATGCTGTGGTAAATCAACCCTGCTTTGCCGCAAGCGCCTATCTCCCCCACCCTTTGCAAAACTCAACCCAAAACTTGCCCAACGACCTTGCGGCGGCGGCCGCGGCGGCGGTGCTCAAAAAGATAAACCCCCTGCCAAGTGCCCAAAACAAGTTCGCCGCCGCGCACCGGTATTGTTACCCCCGGCAGCGTAAGCATGGTGCGGATGTGGGCAGGACTGTCATCGGCGCCCTCAAGCGTGTGCACATACCAAGGCTGTCCTTCAGGCACAAGGTGCTCCATTGCCGCTTCAAGATCAGCGCGCGCCGTCGGGTCCCAATTCTCATTCAACACCAGCGAAGCGCTTGTATGCGGCACAAAGAGAAAACATACCCCCACCTCCACACCGGTAGAGCGCACAAAGCGGTTTACCTCAGCAGTAATGTCATACAACCCTTTGCCGCGGGTTTCCACCAAAACCTCAAAAGGATACCATTGCACCGCCCACCTCCCAACACAAAACAAATCAGCGTTGCATGTAACAGAAAGCGACGGCTTGCGCCGCCGCTTTTTGTGGGCCCAGCAGGATTCGAACCTGCGACCAAGCGGTTATGAGCCGCCTGCTCTCACCACTGAGCTATGGGCCCAGTTTCACCTGCAATCAGCCGTCTCAAAGCATCTTCCCAAGAGCGGGCGACGGGACTCGAACCCGCGAATGACGGCTTGGAAGGCCGTTGCCTTACCACTTGGCGACGCCCGCAAGGCTCGCCAGTGTATTTTACACTCACAATCTCATTTGTCAAGGAGAG
>JALUBW010000034.1 GCA_027044735.1 Anaerolineales bacterium | reverse complement strand
GGCGGCTCGCCATGACACGAAAACGAGCGCTTGATTGACTAACAAAACTTCCGTCATTTACCAAATCTCTCCTATCCCCCGCTGAGCCTCGCTAACGCTCGGCTCATCTGCCCCCTTCCCTCCCTTAGTTCAAAGGCGGACAGGGGTCTGATAGACCCCTGTCCTACCTCCCCCAAAGGCAGAACAAGCGGAATGTTGCACTTTTAGCGCCGACAAGGCAATTTGGCAAAGTGAGGCTATTATCCGAATTTTACAATCTTATTGCTAATATCTGCCTTTTCGGCGGAGGTTCTTTTGGAGTGCGGCAACATGTTGCCGCTTTGGAAAGCGCCGCACTCCAAAAAATGGCATTTTCAAGGGCGGATGTCCGCCCCTGAACCTCCCTTAGTAAGGGAGGGAAGGGGGCGGCTCCGGCAGGCCTCGCTTTCGCTCAGCCTGCCGGAGCGGGGGTAGGGAGAGATCTAGCCCCAAAGGTGGTACAGGCCGGTTTGTCAATTAACCAGAAACGAGCGCTTCTACGAGCAACTGCGTAAGTTCTGCTATTAGTGTTAACCACTTTATGCTGAGCTCAATATGATGCAAACAAGCCGTTTTTTGTTTGCAAACTTGCTTGACCTTGTGAAGATTCGCGGCTATAATACGCCTCGCTGATGCGCTGGTGCTGGAACTGGCAGACAGGCGTGGTTGAGGGCCACGTGCCCCTTCGGGCGTGCGGGTTCAACTCCCGCCCAGCGCACACAAAAAAGCGGGCTAAGCGCCCGCTTTTTTGTTTCCCGCCGCCAAAGACAACGGCTTTACCCTTCCTCAAACACCAACTGCGCCAGTTTTTCAACCGGCATGGCTTTGGTGAGGCGGTGCTGGCCGATTATCAAAGTTGGGACTTGGCGCACGCCCGCCGCTCGCGCTTGCCTCAGGTGTGTGGCAATTTCTATTTCCTCAATTTCCACATCGGGATACCGCTGACGCAATTTTTTGAGCATCTTGTTGGTGGGAATGCAACGGGGGCAAAGCACCGATTTGTAGTACACGATTTTGTGAGGCATTGTTTTCTACTCCCATTCAATTGTGGCAGGGGGTTTTGTGGTGATGTCGTACACCACCCGGTTGATGCCGGCGACTTCGTTGACAATGCGGCGCGAAACTTCAGCGAGTAGATCGGCGGGCAGCCGCGCCCAGTCCGCCGTCATAAAATCATCGGTGGTAACGGCGCGCAAGACCACCGTTTCTTGGTAAGTGCGCCGATCGCCCATCACTCCAACCGATTTCACAGGCAAAAGCACTGCAAAGGCTTGAGAGACCGCGCCCGCTTCCTGTGCGCCGTTTCTCAGTAAACCGGCTTTTTCAAGGGCTTGGGTGAAGATGGCGTCCGCGGCGCGAAGTTTTGCCAGACGCTCGGCGGTGATTTCGCCAAGGCAGCGCACCGCCAACCCGGGGCCGGGGAATGGTTGCCGCCATACCATGGGGCGCGGCAAACCCAGTGCTTCGCCCACACTTCGCACTTCGTCTTTGAAAAGGTAGCGCAGGGGCTCAACCAATTCAAAGTCCATCTGCTCGGGCAAGCCGCCCACGTTGTGGTGGCTTTTGATGCGGTGGGCTTTGGAACGGTCTGGGGCGCGTGATTCTACCACGTCCGGGTAAATCGTGCCCTGCACCAAAAAGCGCGGCTTGCCAAGTTTGTGGGCTTCGCGCTCAAAAATGCGGATAAATTTTTCGCCAATGATGCGGCGTTTGGCCTCCGGGTCGGTGACGCCGCGAAGGGCTTGCAAGAATTCAGCAGTAGCATCCACCACTACAAGGCGAGCCCCCAAAGCATCGCGAAAGGTCTTTTCCACCTGCTCGCGCTCGCCGGCGCGGAGCAAGCCGGTATCCACAAAAACAGCAGTCAGGCGGCCGCCGATGGCGCGGTGCACCAGCGCCGCCGCCACGGTTGAATCCACGCCGCCGCTGACCGCCGCGAGCGCCTCTCCTTCGCCAACTTGCGCCTGCACGCGCTCAACCGTTTCGGCAATGATGTTTTCGGGCGTCCAATCGGTCTGCGCGCCGCAAATTTCCACGGCAAAACGGCGCAAAATTTCGCCGCCGCGGGGGGTGTGCTGCACCTCGGGGTGAAACTGCACGCCAAAATAGCGCCGCAGGTCGCCCATAGCCGCGATGGGACTGTTTGCCGTGCGCGCCAGCCTCACAAATCCTTCAGGAAGACGCACCACACGGTCGCCGTGCGACATCCAAACGCGGTAGCGTCCTTCGGGCAAAAGCGGGTTCGGGCGAACCACCTCCAGCGTGGCAGGGCCGTATTCGCGCTGCGGCGCAGGGTCAACCACGCCGCCAAGGGCATGCGTCAGCGCCTGCATTCCGTAGCATACGCCGAGCACGGGCAAGCCGCTTTCCAGCACATAAAGCGGAATCTGCGGCGCACCCTCAGCGTACACCGAGGCAGGCCCGCCAGAAAGGATGAAGCCGCGCGGCTTGGTAGCCATCACGGCTTCGGCTGGGGCGTCGTGGGGGAAAAGTTCGCTGTAAACCCCCTGCTCACGCACGCGGCGGGCAAGCAATTGGGCATACTGCGAGCCGAAATCTAAAACTGCTATCGTCATAGGGGCTTAATCTTCAAAAAGGATGCGCTCTTTTTCCAGCAAACTGATGCGAGCAAGCGATTCTATGGGCACACCGAGGGAAGAAAGGCGTTCGCGCCCGCCTTCAAAAGTCTTTTCAATCAAAGCGCCTATTCCCACCAACGTTGCCTGCGCGGCTTCAACCAGCCTTACCAACCCCAAAATTGTTTCGCCCGATGCAAGGAAGTCGTCAATGACGAGGATGCGCTCGCCGCGGCGCAAGTATTCGGGCGAAACCATGAGCTCAACATCGCGCCCTTTGGTGTGCGAAGGGGTGAGGGTGAGGAAAATTTGGTCGGGCATGGTGACCGGACGGTGCTTACGGGCAAAAACCAGCGGCACGCCAAGGTGATAGGCAGTGGCAAGGGCAGGGGCGATACCCGAAATTTCGGCGGTGAAAACTTTTTCGGGGCGTGTATGCGCAAAGCGGCGAGCAAATTCCTCGCCGCAGGCAAACATAAGTTCGGCATCAACTTGGTGGTTGACAAATGAATCCACCTTTAGAATGCCGCCGCCGAGATACCGCCCTTCTGCCAAAATGCGTTCTTTTAGGGCTTTCATAACTTTGCTCTCCAACTTGCCGAAGCGACGCTCTGCCAAGCAATTACCCGCGAATCTTCATCTTGCTTTCCAGCACACGCACAATACCGGAGAGGAAAAGGGTCATAGAAAGGTAGAGGAAAGCCACAACGTTGAAAGTTTCCATGACGCGAAATGTGGAAGCGCGGCGCAAGCGCCCCATCTGCGTAAGTTCGTTGACTGCGAGCACGGTTGCCAGCGAAGAATCTTTTAGTAGCGCCACAAGGTCGTTGCCCAACGGAGGAAGAACACGGCGCACCGCCTGCGGCAAAATTACAAACCGCATTGCCTGAAAGTAGTTCATGCCTAACGAAAGCGCCGCTTCCATCTGGCCGCGCCCGATGGATTGGATGCCAGCGCGAAAAACCTCGGCTTCAAATGCAGCATACCCCATTGCAAGGGCAATGATGGCGCGCATTTCCATCGGCAGGTCGCGGCTGGTAGCATGGCTCATGCTGGTGAAAAGGTTTACTAAAAAGCCGGAAGAAGCCCACGTAAGCCCCCAATGCCCCAGCGAGCGAACTAAATTCACCCCCGCAGGCACAAGCGCAAACGCCACATACAGGATGAGCACCACCATCGGGATACCGCGTACGATTTCAACATAAAGCGTAGCCAGCGTGTAAACAATTACGTTTTTGGAGGTGCGCGCTAAGCCTATCAGCAAGCCAAAACTCACGGCAAAAATGTAGGCCATGAAAGTGATGCGCAGGGTGGTGATGACGCCGCGCCGCAGGTAGATATAGGTGTCGTGGTAATTGGGGTTAGCAAGGATGAGATAGGCCAAAAACAGGCCAAGGGCGATGATGATTATCGCCCACCAAGGTATGCGCGACCAATCAAAGGATTCTTTTCGGGTTTCTTCCACTGCTTCTGCTTCCATTGCTCCTCCGCCGTTTAGGCAAAAACAACAAGGGCGGGGCACAAAACCCCGCCCTAAACTTGCTATGCTTTTCTTACTGGGTAAGGCCCCATTTCTTGTTGAGAGCCTGCAAAGTGCCGTCGGCTTTCATGGATTCAATAGCGGCGTTCACGGCATCTTTGAGCGGGCTTCCGGGCGGGAACACGAAGCCCAATTTCTCATCAGATGTGATCTGCGCCGCTATCTTCAACTTGCCCGGATTTTCCTTCATAAAGCCGGTGGCCGTCACGTTGTCTATCACCACGCCGTCTATGTCGCCGCTCAGCAACGCCATGATAGCACCGCCAAAGTCTTCAAACGACTTCACGCGGTCGGGCGGGAAGGTCTTTTTGGCAACAATTTCGTTTGTGGTGCCAATTTGCGTGCCGATGATTTTGCTGCTGTCTTTCTTGAAGTCTTCAAGCGTGCCTTTTTCGTCGGCGCGCACCAACAGCACCTGCCCAATCGTCACATACGGCTCAGAAAAGTCCACGATTTTCGCACGCTCAGGCGTGATGGTCACGCCATCTGCAAGCATGTCATACTCGCCCGCTTGCATAGCAGGGAAAATGCCGTCCCATGAGGCCTGCTTGAACTCAGGCACACAGTTGATGCGCTTGCAGATTTCGCGCACCGTGTCGTAGTCCCATCCTTCCGGCTTGCCGGTTTCTTTGTTGATGAAGTTGAAGGGCGGGTAAGCGTTCTCTACCGCCACCGTGATGTGCTTGCCGTGCAGGTCAGGAAGTTTCTGCCCTTGCTCGCTCTCACCACCGGCCACCAAGCCCCATTTCTTGTTGAGGGCCTGCAAAGTGCCGTCGGCTTTCATGGATTCAAGAGCGGCGTTCACGGCATCCTTGAGCGGGCTTCCGGGCGGGAACACAAAACCCAATTTCTCGTCAGATGTGATCTGCGCCGCTATCTTCAACTTGCCCGGATTTTCCTTCATAAAGCCGGTGGCCGTCACATTGTCTATCACCACGCCGTCTATGTCGCCGCTCAGCAACGCCATGATAGCACCGCCAAAGTCTTCAAATGACTTCACGCGGTCGGGCGGGAAGGTCTTTTTGGCAACAATTTCGTTTGTGGTGCCAATTTGCGTGCCGATAATTTTGCTGCTGTCTTTCTTGAAGTCTTCAAGCGTGCCTTTTTCGTCGGCGCGCACCAACAGCACCTGCCCAATCGTCACATACGGCTCAGAAAAGTCCACGATTTTCGCACGCTCAGGCGTGATGGTCACGCCATCTGCAAGCATGTCATACTCGCCCGCTTGCATAGCAGGGAAAATGCCGTCCCATGAGGCCTGCTTGAACTCAGGCACACAGTTGATGCGCTTGCAGATTTCGCGCACCGTGTCGTAGTCCCATCCTTCCGGCTTGCCGGTTTCTTTGTTGATGAAGTTGAAGGGCGGGTAAGCGTTCTCTACCGCCACCGTGATGTGCTTGCCGTGCAAGTCGGGAAGTTTGTTAGCGTTAGAGGATTGGGTTGGCGCCGGTGCTTGAGTGGGCGCCTTTGTCGCAGCGGGGGCTTTAGTAGGCGCCTGCGTGGGAGCCGCGGCTTTTGTGGGCGGCGGCTGAGTTGCCGCAGGCGCCGCGGTTGGCGACGCTCCACCACAGGCGGCAAGTGCACCAAGCACCATGGCAAACACTGCCACCGCCAAAATAATACGCAACCACTTCTTCTTCATGTTACACTACCTCCTGATATTAGAAATTTAGCGCTCCTCGGAGCGCCGTGGCGAAAGAAATTCGCCATTTATCATAACAGAAACGCCCCTGAAAATTTCCGTTTTTGAACTTAGAATTTACACAGTTTTTACATTTTTGGCTTGCCGCC
>JALUBW010000033.1 GCA_027044735.1 Anaerolineales bacterium | reverse complement strand
GCCGCCGGCGCGCTCTACCCACCAATTTTGAGGCGAGCGCAGAAAGCGCAACAGACTTACCGTGTCGTACCCGTAAAACTCTGAAGTGTAAAGCGTAAGCGGATGAAACCCCTTGCCCATCACCCGATAAGCCAAATCCTCACTTACAGATGAAAAAAGCAAATTGCGCACTAAACTGTAGCGCACTACCTCGTACACTGCCCCGCCCACCGAATCGGGGGTAAGGTTGAAATCCCATTCGCGGAGCAAGCGTAAGGCAAGGGCAACATCTGGGTCATCGCTTTGAAAATCAACAATAGCCTCCACAAACTCTTCACCCGGCAGCGACTTGACATCCACTTGCATAGCAGCGTGGTCGTCCAAAGTCAATTTCTCTTTGGCATTTATGTGCTCTTCCAGCCGCCGAGAGCGATAACCGTTCATCCAAATGTTGCCGAGGTAATGAGGATAGTCATCCCCAACCACCTTGTTATTGGTATTGATGATGTAACCGCGTTGGGGATTGAGCGCGTGCGGCATTTCCTCAAACGGCACTTCGCCGACCCACTCATATTCCCCCGTCCAACCCGGCACAGGCACTCTGCCATCACCCTTGGCGCGCACGGGTACTTTGCCGGTCATCCAATAACCTATATTGCTGTCTACGTCGGCATAACTCACCGAAAGTTGCGGCGCTGAAATCCACCGCATTGCCTCCACAAATTCATCCCAATTAGCGGCGTTATTGAGCGCCCACCAGCCGCGGATTATTTCCGCCGGCCGAAGCGCCATGGATTGCACAGCCAACCGCTCCACAAATTCTGCCGTTTTTTGCATTTCAGGGCCGTAATCCAGAACAGGTGAAATTACCGGGCCGTGGTGCGTAATGAGCACAGTTTCGGTAACCGGCTCAGCCCTTCCCTTGACCGGTATTTTTTCCTCCACCACAGTTGCTTCGCACCATTCGCCTTTGAAAAGATAACGCGTGGGATTTTCGGGGTCAAACCGTTCTACAAACAAATCTTCGGCATCGGTATAGGCTAAAGTCATTCCCCAAGCAATGCGCTCATTGTGCCCAACTTGCACCGTAGGCAAGCCAGGTATGCTTACCCCAGCCACCTTTATCGTGTCGGTTATCAGGTGGTTTTCATACCACACCCCCGGGAGTCCTATTTTCAGGTGCATATCATTTGCCAGCACCACGCCGCCAGTTGCGCTGCGCTCAGCGGAAATTACCCATGTGTTGCTCCCCTGATTGCGCACAAGGAAAGGACCGCGGGCGCGGTGCAGTTTGCCATCCGGGTCAAGCCTGTTGAACTCTATGCCCTCAGGCAAAGTAAGAGGGTTGTTTTCAGGGTAGTGGATTTCCCAATCGGCGGCGTGCTCTTCGCCAACCGCCTCAGCCAGTTCAGCACGCACCAATTCACCTTGCCAGCCATGCGAAAGTTCCCAAACCATCAAACGCATGATGGCAAGCGTATCCTCCGCTTTCCACTCTTCAGGCTCAAGCCGCAAAAGCGAAAAACTGATTTCGTAATATGGCTTCATC
>JALUBW010000032.1 GCA_027044735.1 Anaerolineales bacterium | reverse complement strand
CCTGGTAACTGTTCGGATTGTTTTGAAAACGGGTGCGGCGGCCTTCACTCTGTGCCGGTCTCAAAGGACCATTTCACTACCGACCTGCCGCACCCGCCCCCTGCCTTTATCATACTATTTCACAGATGATCACAGATTGAGAGAAAAACGCTGAAAAGCACCACGCTCACTTCCGTTGTTTACGGCCTGACGTCGTAATCCGTGGGAATCCGTTGCCATTTGCGTCATCCGCGGCCGATTTTCTCAAGGCTGAATAATGACGTTGACGCAAAATCGTCAAAGAAGTTAACGTTAACGCCGAGCGGCGCAAAGACGGCGCAGAGGGAAAATTCTCAATCCCTCAGTGCCTCAACGCCACAACACAGCAAGGGCACACCCCATCACAACCGAGAGGGGCGGTCGTTCAAAGCAACCTCATGGCTGAGAAATTCCGTGACTACTACGATCTGCTGGGGCTGCCGCGGGAAGCCACGCTGCAGCAAATCAAAACGGCCTACCGACGGCTGGTACGCCAGTTCCACCCCGACGTGGCAACCGCGCCCGACGCGCAATCGCGTTTCTTGGCCATTCAAGAAGCCTACCATACCCTCAGCCATCCTGAACGCCGCGCGGCTTATGACGCGTCGCTGCCGCGGCGACCCCTTGAGGCCAAAGTGCAGTGGAGCCGCCCTGCACTTTGGCGCCTCGACGAACCCCAATGGCTCTACGCCCTGTGGACAATCACCGCGCACCCCGAAGTTGCCCCCATCGCCCGTCGCCCCCTCAACCTGAGTCTGGCCATCGATCGCTCTACCTCCATGCGCGGTGAGCGCCTGCGCGCGGTAGTACGCTCAGCGCTCCGGCTGATGGACGAGTTGCAAGACGATGACGTCTTCTCTTTGGTTACATTTGCCGACCGGGCGGAAGTAATCGTGCCTCCGCGGCGAGGTAAGCCTTCGGCCGAAGTGCAACAACGCTTGCGGCAAATGCAGGCTGAAGGCGGTACCGAAATTTACCAAGGGTTGCGCACCGCGTACCAACAGGTGGGGCGCTTTTACAATTCGGCCTACCATAACCAGATTTTGCTCATTACCGACGGCCATACTTATGGTGACGAAGCCGCCAGCCTACGCTTAGCCCGCCAAGCGCGACTTCGCAACATCACCATTTACGGATTGGGCATCGGTGAAAATTGGAACGACGCGTTCTTAGACCGCCTGACCGTCACCACCGGCGGCAGTGCGCACCTCATCCTCTCTTCGCGCGATCTGGAACGCTTTCTGGAGACCCACTTCCGCAGCCTGGGCGCGCATTTCGCCGACAGCGTATCCCTGACCTTGCAGTTGGGCGATGGGGTAAAATTGACCCGCGCCTTCCGCCTGCAGCCCGACCCGATGCCCTTGCCCCCCGACGATACGCCGTTGCTCTTGGGGCACGTGCCTCAAGACGCGCCTTTGCAGGTGGTTTTCGAGTTTTTGGTGCAGCCTGAGAACGTGCAGCAAGCCGAAGAAATCACCCTGCTGACCGGCCAATGGCAAGCCGTGCTCCCCGGCGGGGGCAAGTGCGCACCACGACCCTTGGCCTGGGCGCTACCGGTCACGGCTCAAAAAGCGCAAACACCACCCCCGCCGCCCCAAGTGAGCCGCGCAGTACAACACATGGTGCTCTACGGCCTGCAAGAACAAGCCCAACAAGACTTGGCCGCCGGGCAGGTGGCGCAGGCTACCCGACGCTTGGAACAACTGGCCACCCACTTGCTTGCCGCGGGCGCGACCGACCTCGCCCGCACTGTGCAGCAAGAAGCCGGCCGTCTGCGTCGAACGGCTCGCCTCCCTGAGCAGGCTCGCAAAGCCATCAAGTTTGGCACCCGCACCCTTAAGTTGCCCGCAGTCACCGCGCCCACTCCCCACACCCCGGCAGAGGATAACCGGTCGTCATGATTCGTTGCCCGGCATGTGACCACGAAACCTACGAGGGTGCACTTTTTTGTCCGGCCTGTGGGGCCGCTTTGGTGGCTGCGTTGGCTAAAACGCGCGCGTTGCACGCCGGGTATCCTCCGCCTTCACCATCAGCCCCACCCACGCCTCGGCCGGAGCGAATGCCCGGTCGGCAGGTGGTGCTGTTCTTGCAAGACGGACAGCGTATTGCCTTACCCCCGGGCGAGCGATGGTCTTTGGGACGCGCCGTCAGCAACCAGCCAGTGCTCCCTGATATTGACCTGAGCCCTTATGGCGCGTATGAAATGGGCGTCTCGCGATTGCATGCTACCCTTCATTTCAGCCCTCAAGGGTTGCTCACCATCACCGACTTGGGCTCCTCTAACGGCACCCAGGTCGACGGTGTGCAAATATCGCCTCATAAACCGTACCCTCTGCGCGATGGTAGCGTGATCTTGTTGGGTAAAATGCTCTTGCGTGTCCGCTTTGTACCTCAGCCTTCGCGCGCTTAGCGCGCCATCTCAGACACTCCCTTCCCCTGCACCTATCGCGAGGTTTGTATGGCCATCACCCTCATCCTCCACATCCCCAACGAAGAGCCCATCGCCGGCGAGGTAGAAGCCTTGCCCAGCCCGCAAGATACTATGGTGACCATCAAAAACCCCCGCCGCCGCGACGGCAAAGACATTCACTACGTGGAACCCGAAGTGACCACGATCATCATCCCCTTGAGCCGCGTGACCCTGATCGAGGTGATGCCCGGCCCCGAGGAAGAGGAAATCATCGGCTTTATCCGCGAGTAACCCGCCATTGTTCTGCCTTGGCAAGGAGAAACCACAGAGATTACGCAGATTCTGCCGACTGCAGAGCACGGGAAACAGGAGGCGGCAGGCGTTATTTCCTCTGTGCTTCGCCTCTACTTGACGCCCTAAAAAATCCGCAGACATCCGTGTATCCGCGGTCTATTCCCTTGTGGCTGAACCCGAATAGACACCGCCCCCCAAAAAAGAGAGCCCCCATGCCTGTCAGCAACAAAAAACGCCCTTACCGTATTTTGGTCGTCGATGACGAAGACCGGATGCGCCGTTTCATCCGCCTCAACCTGGAATACGACGGCTTTGAGGTGGTCGAGGCCAGCAACGGCCGCGAAGCCCTGGAACGCGTGCGCGACAGCCTGCCCGATTTGGTGCTGCTGGATGTGATGATGCCCGATCGGGACGGCTTCGAAGTGTTGGAGACGCTGCGGGAAATCAGCGACGTGCCGGTGATCATGCTTACCGCGCGCGGCTCCGAAGAAGACATCGTCCGCGGCCTGGAATTGGGTGCGGACGACTACGTGACCAAGCCCTTCAGCACCCGCGAACTGGTCAGCCGCATCAAAGCCGTATTGCGCCGCTTCGAGGCCGTGCGGGGGTCGCTGCACGGCGTGGTGGAAGTGGACGACCGCCTGAAAATCGATTTCGACCGCCGCGAGGTGTGGGTCGACGGCAAACTGGTCAAGTTGCGCCCCACCGAATACCGCTTGCTTTACCATTTGGTGCAAAACGCGGGCTGGGTGATGACTTATGAGCAATTGTTGAGCCGGGTGTGGGGGTACGAATACCGCGACGAATACCACTACGTGCGGCTCTACATCAATTACCTGCGCCAAAAAATCGAAGAGGATCCCTCGCACCCGAAGTACATCCTCACCGAACGGGGGGTGGGATACCGGTTCGTGGACTTTCGGAGGCAGCAAGAACAGCAGAAGAAAGCCGCAGCAGCCGACGGCGATGTTTCAGAAACCCGGCAGGCGGACGCGTAGCAGCGATCATGGCGTTTTTTCTGGCATCACTTCCGGTTCTGGTCATTTTGGCATTGATGATCGGTCGCCGCTGGGGGGCTTCGCGCGCCGGGGGCGCGGGCTATTTGACCGCTTTGGCCGTGGCTTGGGGCTATTTTGGCGCGGGACCCCGGGTGTTGGCTTTTGCCCACGCCAAGGCGCTCTTCCTCAGCCTCGACGTGTTGCTCATCGTGTGGGCGGCGTTCTTGTTGTACCGGGTGGCCGACGAGGCCGGCGCGATTGAGATTATCGGGCAGACGTTGCCCCGCCTGACCCACGACCGGGGGATGCAAGCCTTGTTGTTGGGGTGGGCTTTTGCTTCATTTTTGCAGGGAGCAGGCGGTTTTGGGGTGCCGGTGGCCGTGATTGCGCCGCTGCTGGTCGGGCTGGGCTTTTCGCCGTTGGCCGCGGTAGTGATTCCCTCGGTAGGGCACGCGTGGGCGGTGAGTTTTGGCTCGCTGGCCACCTCCTTTCAGGCGCTAATGGCTGCCACCGGCCTGCCGGGCGAAGTGTTGGCTTCGCCCACCGCGTTTTTGTTAGGCGTGGCCGGCTTGGCTGTGGGCCTGATGGTCGCCCACGCGGCCGAGGGGTGGGCTGCAGTACGGCGGTTGTGGCCTACCGTGCTGCTCATGGGCGGCGCCATGGGCGGCACGCAATACCTGCTCGCCACCCATCATCTTTGGAACATCGGCGCGCTGGGCGGCGGGTTGGCCGGGCTGTTGGCCGGGGTGCTCTTAGCCCGTCGGCAGCAACAGCGCACCCCTGCCGCGCATCAGAATTCCGCACCCCCGGTGCCGCCGGCCACGCTGTGGATTGCCCTCTCGGGGTATCTGGCGTTGGTGCTCATCACCCTTGTGGTGCAACTTGTCGCGCCGGTGCGGCATTTTTTGGAAGGCTTGTGGGTGGTTCAGTGGCCTTTCCCCGCGCTGAGCACCGCGCGCGGGTTCCAGACCCCCGCGGGTTTAGGGCGCAAACTGCCTGTCTTCCGCCACGCGGGGTTGGTGTTGTTTTACGCCTCGGCGGTGGCGTATGGGTTTTACCGACAGGCAGGGTGGTATCGGCCGGGCGCCGCACGGCGCATTGTAAGCAGCACCGCGCGGCGGGTGATGGGGCCCAGCGTGGGCATTACCTCTATGGTCGCTATGGCCATGGTGATGCAGCACGCAGGGATGACCGAAACCTTGGCACAGGGGCTGGCGCACGCTGTGGGGCAGGCTTACCCTTTGTTTGCAGCCTGGGTGGGTGCTCTTGGCGCGTTCATGACCGGCAGCAACACCAATTCCAACGTGATCTTTGCCGCGTTGCAGCAGCGCACCGCCAATTTGTTGGGATACAGCGCCGCGGTCATCTTGGCTGCCCAAAGCGCGGGGGGTGCGTTGGCTTCGGTGTTTGCACCGCCCAAGGTGGTGGTGGGCGCCAGCACCACAGGCATGGCCGGCCGCGAAGGCGACGTTATGGCCGCGTTGGGAAAGTACGTGGCCGCGCTGGTGACGTTGGTGAGCCTGTTGACCGTGGTGGCGTTGGCCTGGGGCGTCTGGCTGGGGAGGTAACACGATGAGGCAAGGCGCACGGCGCAAGTTTGTGGTGCATACGGTGGCTTTGGCGCTCATGTTGGGCAGCGCGGGCGCCATGTATTGGACGGCTCAAGCCGGGCAACGGGGGCTGACGATAGGGCTGTTGGGGCTGTTTGCCCTGGCCAATGCTCTGATTTTGGCGCCCCCGCAAGGCGTGTAACTGTTCGGCCTTTGAAAAACAGCCCACGGATGATGGCGGATAGACGCGGATTTTAGGGCGCCAAGGTCGCCAAAATGACGCCAACGGTCGCATCCCTCTTCCTGTGTCTTCTGTGGTTTTCTGTCTGCGTCATCCGCAGCGTCTCTTTGAGGCTGAACAGTTACCTTTGCGTTCCTTTGCGCCCCTTGGCGACCCCAAAAACCCGTGCGCATCCGTGGCGCTCCGTGTTATCCGTGGTCTACTCCCTTGTGACGGAATCGTTGCGCAGGCGTAACCATTTCTTCTCAAGGGGGTTATGGTTTTAAGTGCAGTGTGTATCTGCTCAGTTCTGGCCAAGAAAACCGCAGGTTGCGCAGCGGCAGAGCGAAAGCCACAGAAAACAAAAGGCGAGAGAGATTGGGGGGAAATCCCCTCTGCACGCTGATGTTTTCTTTGCGTCCCTCTCTGGGTTGTTGCGCCTGCTTTGGAGGAGCCTATGCCTCGCCCTGTTGCTCTGGTTACCGATAGCACGGCTTCTATCCCGGCAGCGTTGGCCTCGCGCTACCGCATCCGGGTCGCACCGCAAATTTTGCTGTGGGGGGAAGAGAGTTTCCGCGACGGGGTCGACATCACCCCCGCGGTCTTCTACCAACGCTTGGCGCAGGCCAAGACGTTGCCCCGCAGCACCCAGCCCTCGGTGATGTCGTTCGTAGAAATTTTCGGCGAACTGGTCGGCGGGGGTTACGACGTGTTGGCCGTGGTGATTTCTTCCGCCATGTCGGGCACCTACCAGGCCGCCATACAAGCCAAAGAGGCGTTCCCCCAGGCGTCCATTGAAGTGGTAGATTCGCGCACCACTGCGATGGCCTTGGGCTTTCAGGTGCTGGCCGCGGCGCGAGCCGCGGAAGCCGGCGCGTCGTTAGCAGAATGTCGGCAGGTGGCCGAGCAAGCCCAGGCGCGCACAGGCGTAGTGATGGCGGTGGACACGTTGGAGTTTCTCCAGCGCGGGGGGCGCATCGGCCGGGCCAGCCGCTGGGCGGGCACCATGCTCCGCCTGAAGCCCATTTTGGAAGTGCGCGACGGCCAGGTTTCGCCGCTGGAAAAAGTACGCACCCAGCGCAAAGCCCTGCAACGCCTGGTAGACATCGTGGTCGAGCGCCTGGAAGGCCAGCAGCCCATCCGCCTCGCCGCGCAGCACACCAACGCCGAGGCCATGGCGCAACAGGTGTTGGCCGCGGCGGAAGCGCGGCTCCAGCCGGTCGAGGTTTTGCTTTCTGACGTCAGCCCCGTGGTCGGCGCGCACGTCGGCCCCGGCACCGTAGCCCTGACCTACCTGGCCGGGCTTTAGTCTTTATCCCTTCGACGAGGTGTGAGATGAGCAAACCTGTGGCTGTAGTTACCGACAGCACCGCTTCCATCCCCCCCGATATGGTTGCCCAATACCCCCTGCGGGTGGTGCCGCTGCGGGTGGTCTGGGATGGAGAAATTTTCCTTGACGGCGTCGACCTGACGCCCGAAGCCTTTTATCAGCGCCTGCGTACTTCCAAAACCCTGCCCACTACTTCCCAGCCACCAGCACAAGATTTCGTGGACGTCTTCCAATCGCTGTTGGACGAAGGTTACGACATTTTGACAGTGGTCATCTCTTCCAAAATGTCGGGCACCCTCAATTCCGCAGAGCAGGCCAAAGCCATGCTGGGGGCAGAGAACATCGCGATCGTCGATTCGCTTTCCACCGCGATGGAAACCGGCTTCCACGCGCTTTTGGCCGCTCGGGCTGCGGCCGCGGGCGCCACGCTGGCCGAATGCCAGGCCATCGCGGAGCAAGCCCGGGAGCACAGCGGGCTGCTGCTCATGGTGCCGACGCTGGAATACCTCCACCGGGGGGGACGCATTGGCGGGGCCAGCCGCTGGTTTGGCACCTTGCTGCGCATCAAACCCATTTTGGAAGTGCGCGGCGGCCGGGTAGAACCGTTGGAAAAAGTGCGCACCCGCCGCAAGGTCATCCAACGCATCGCCGACATCACGGTAGAACGCATTGGCGACCGCCGCCCCGTGCGCCTGAGCGCCATCCACACGGGCGCCACCGAAGAGGCGCAAAGCCTGCTGGAGCAACTCGCCCGCCGGGTAGAGGTCGAAGAAAGTTTCCTCAGCATGGTCAGCCCGGTGGTGGGCACGCACGTCGGGCCCGAGGGGGTCGGGCTGGTGTATGTTGCTGGAATGTAAGGTTATAATTGGGAGAGACTCCCCTCCATCCATCCAAGTCGACGGGGCGAGCATCTGCTCGCCCCGTCGACGCGTGGGGTGTGGGGGGAAATTACATCAGCACGCCATGAAAGTGCGGCAACGCGGCGACCGGCTGAGCGGACACCTGCACGGCCTGGGTGAGCAACGCCCGCGCTTCGGCCAGCCGTGCCTCGTCGTTGGCGTGGATGGTCAGCACCGGTTCGCCCGCGGCGATGGGGTCGCCCACCTTTTTGTGCACTACAATGCCCACCGCGTGATCCACGGGGTCGCCCTTTTTCTCGCGGCCGGCGCCCAAGATCACCGCGGCCTCGCCCACCAGGCGGGCGTGAATTTGGGCCACAAAGCCGTCTTGCGCGGCAGGCAGCGGTGCCTGCAGGCGGGCAGTGGGCAGCCGCTCCGGGTGGTCTACAAAAGCCACGTCGCCGCCCTGGGCCGCCACCAGGCGCCGAAACACCGCCCACGCGCTGCCGTCGGCCAGGGTGCGGGCGGCCAAGGCACGGCCTTTGGCTTCGTCTTGGGCTTTGCCGCCCAGCATCAGCATGTACGCGGCCACTTTGAGGCAGTGCTCGCGGAAATCGGCAGGCCCGCGATCGTGGAGGGTGTCGATGGCCTCGCGCACCTCCAACGCGTTGCCCACCGCGTAGCCCAAAGGCTGGTTCATATCCGAAAGCAGGGCGATAGCCCGCCGCCCCACCCGCTGGGCGATGGCGACCATCAGTTGCGCCAGTTCGCGCGCCTCGGCCAAGGTTTGCATGAACGCACCGGTGCCCACTTTCACGTCCAGCACAATGCCCTGCGCGCCGGCCGCGATTTTTTTGCTCATGATGGAAGAAGCAATCAGCGGAATCGAGGGCACCGTGCCGGTGACATCCCGCAGGGCGTAAAGTTTGCCGTCGGCGGGGGCCAGGTCGGCCGATTGGCCGGTGAGCACAATGCCCACGGTGCGCAGTTGGCGGAGGAATTCTTCGGTGGTCAGGTTGGTGCGGTAGCCGGGGATGGATTCCAATTTATCCAACGTGCCGCCGCTAAAGCCCAGCCCCCGGCCCGACATTTTGCCCACGGGCACGCCCGCGGCGACCACCATGGGCAGCACGGCCAACGTGGTCTTGTCGCCCACGCCGCCGGTGGAATGTTTGTCCAGCGCGATGTCTACCACACCCGAAAGGTCCAGTGTGTCGCCGGAATGGGCCATGGCCATGGTCAGGTCGGTGGTTTCGCGCGGGGTCATCCCGTTGAGGAGCACGGCCATTGCCCACGCGGCGGCCTGGTAATCGGGGATATTCCCCTGGGTGTAGCCAGCGATGAAAAACTGGATTTCTTGGGTAGAGAGTTCGAGACGGTCGCGTTTTTTGATGATGATGTCGACTGCGCGCATACGCGCCTCCTTGAAGGGGAAAGTGCCGCATCTGCTCGGCCGCGGCGGCGTTGTCGGTATTATACTCCCCCGGGCGAAGGGTGGCGCGAGATAACAGTTCAGCCTTGGGGAAATAGGCCGCGGATGAACACGGATAATGACGGATAGCCGCGAATTTTAGGCGCCAAGGGCGCCAAGAAACGCAAAGAGCGCCAAGATTAACGCAAAGACGCGGCGTAGGGGCGAGGCGATGCCTCGCCCAAAGACGCAGAGAGAAAATTTCTGTGTTTTCTGTGGCGTTTCTGTGTCTTCTGTGTTTCTGCTTCAATCGGCGTAAATCTGTGTCAATCTGTGGATAACAACGCCGAGGTCGACAAGATGACGCCAACAGCCGCATCCCGTTTCCCGCCTCCCCATTTTCTGTGCCTTCTCTGTGTCTTCTGTGGTTTTTCCGTCTGCGATATTGAGATTTCTCTTTTGTTTGCGCTGAACGGTTACGGCGCGAGAATGGGGTAAAATACACCTCACAAGCACGTTTGGAACGGCGCGGGGGAGCCGCGAGGCACGCGGCGAATCACAGGGCCCCGGCAAGAGGAGGATCATGGGCTGGTTACTTCCTGGGGATTTGCTTTTGTTGGCATTGGCGTTGTACCGCCGGTACCGTTGGCCGGCCGCGCAGGCTTATTTCGTAGCCACGCTGCTCTTCGGCCTGGTTTTGGCTTTGACCACCGAGGTTTTGAGCGCCTTGCGGTGGCTCACCCCCGCCGCGGCGTTGACCGTCAGCAGCGGCGCGCTGCTGCTGTTGTTGGGCTGGCATGGCCGCTTGGGCTTCAAGGGCGGCCGCGCCTTTTGCCGCGCCCACTGCCGCTGGAGCAAGAGCGATCTGCTGGCCTGGAGTTTCCCCGCGGGGGTGCTGGCCGTGGCTGCTTTCTTGGCCCTCACCTCACCACCCAACACGGTCGACGCCTTTACCTATCACCTGGGGCGGGTCATCCATTGGGCGCAAAACAAGAGCCTGGCGCCTTACCCCACCACCATCTTGCGCCAGATTTATCAACTTCCCTGGGCTGAAGAAGTGGTGCTCTGGCTGCATTTGCTGACCGGGAACGACCGTTTCGCGGCTCTGGTGCAGTGGTGGGCGTTGCTCAGCGTGTTGATCATCTTACCAGAATTCACCCGCCAGTTGGCGCCCCAGGTGCGGCCTTTGTGGCCCCTATGGCTGGCCGCAACCATGCCGATGGTCATTCTGCAGGCAGCGAGCACCCAGAACGACCTGGTGGTTTCCTACTGGCTGGTGGCCTTTGCGTTTGCAGTAGTGGCCTATCATCGGCAGGAGCAGCGGGGCTGCCTGGTGGCCGCGGGCGTGGCCGGGGGGCTGGCCCTGGCAACCAAGGGCACGGCGTATCTCTGGCTGTGGCCCTGGGGGCTGTGGGCGCTGTGGCTGGTCTGGAAGCGCAACGCCTGGCGAGAAGCCGCTTTGGCCGCGGTGCTGGCCGCGGTGCTGGTGGCCGGGCCCCTTTACCGCAACACCGAGGTCTTCGGACACCCGTTAGGTGACCCGCAGATACGGCAGAAGTACTTGGCCGAGCGCCACGACTGGCGCGCTGTAGCCTCGGGTGTGCTCCGTCATCTGGCCGTCCATGCCACCACCGCACGCCTGGGCGAGACCCGCTGGGTTGCTCAGGAAGTCGAGTCCCTTCACCAACACGTGTTGCACCTTTCCCCTTCTGACCCCCAGACCACCAGCCTTTTGCACACTTTTCATGTCCGGCGGGTGTATTACCCCAGCGAAGACGATGCGGGGAACTGGTATCACCTGTTGTGGCTGATTCCTGCCGCGTTGTGGGCGCTTTGGCGCGGGGAACGCGCCCTCCGGCTGCACACCGCGGCGCTGGGCGTAGCCTTTGTGGTCTTTGCCGGGTGGCTCAAATGGAACCCGTGGGTGGTGCGGCTGCATTTGCCGTGGTTTTTGTTGGCCGTGCCGGTGATGGCCTGGGCGTTAGAGCGCCTGTTTCGCCGCCGCTGGTGGTTGGCCGTCGCGGTGTTGGCCGTGTTGGTCGTGCAGGCGCTGCCGCCTTTGGTGCTCAATAGCAACCACCCCCTGCGAGGGCCGCTTTCGGTATTCCACACCAACGAAGAGGAGCGGCTCTTCCGACCGGTGCGCGATTTGCGCGAGCCGTACACCCAGGGGATGCGCATTTTGCAAAACAGCCAATGCGACCAGATCGGCCTGGTGGCTACCCCCAACACTCTGGAATACATTTTCTGGTATTTGTTGGCGCCCACCAAGCCGCATTTGCGGCTGGAGCACCTGTTCGTGAACAACGCGACCGCGGGCTTTGCTTCTCGCTGGCCGCGTTTCACCCCTTGCGCGCTTATCGTCACCCGACCTGACTTTCAGGTGCGCCCGCGTTGGCAGGTCGACAGTGCGGTCTTCTACCTGGTTTATGAGGCCCCCGACGCGCCTCTTTTCATTTACCTCCGCGAACCCTTCAACTCAGCCCCTTAAGGGTGCCGGCAGGCTTCTATTGCTGCTGGGCTGTGGATGGTTGCCCAGCGAAGAGGTACGGTTATGAAAAGCAACGGTGGCAGTTTGTGGAACGACCCGCGCTTGCACTTGAGCCTCTCTTTGGCCGTGGGCGGGGCGGCTGCGTTTGTGGTTGGCGCCCGGCCTGAATGGCTGGGGCTCGCTTACAGCCCCGAGGTGGGTTTTTTGCAAATCATGTTCATGGTGGTGGGGATGGGGGTGTTTGCCGGCGCGGCGGCGGCTACGCTAAGGCTTACCTGGCGAGGGGAGCCGTGGCCCTTAGCAGCCCAAATTGGTGTGCGGATTTTGGCCAGTGGCTACGTGACTTTAGCCGCTTCGGTCATGGCCGACGTGTTGGGGTTGGGTTCTCAAACGTGGCCCAAGGAGGCGCACTTTGGGGCGGTGCAGAGTTATGGTATGCTGGTTGGTGAGGGGATGATGTTGATTGGGATGGCGTTGATGCTCCCCTATCGGCGGTTACGCGGCCAAACGCCATCCTCGGCTGATGAGCATGCGGATCACCGCAGGCCCTAAATCGGGGTGATTGGCCAAGTCGGCCAGTTCCCGATAAAATCGGTGCAGTTGGCGGTGTTGCGCGGGAGTAGCGACGCCCAGGCGCTGGAGCATTTCTAACCCGCGCAGCCAAAGCCACCGATATTTGATTTTTCTCCCCAGTTCATAGAGGTGCCGCGCGGCTTCTTCGGCCTTTTCTATTTCGCCAAGGGTTAAGTAAATGCGGCATTGCTGCAGATAGGCGCCTCCTACCACCTCTAACCGTTGCCGCGTTTGGGCGTCGGTCAATGCTTCTTTGACCACGTGTAGAGCGTCGGCATACCGGCCTTGCAAGTAAAGCAACTCTGCTCGCCCCAACCGCATGAGGGGGCACTCAGTGGCAATGGAGGCGCGTTGTTGTTCTGATGCCTGGGCAAACAGGGCCTGGGCGCGCGGGAGGTCGCCTGTCTGCGCCACTGTAATGGCCAGCCGAAAGAGCACATCGGGCCCCAACACCAAACGGCTGCCGTGTTTCAGGCTGTTTTGATAGCAGGTTAGCGCCCTTTCCCAATTTTCTAACAAGAAGAAAATATCACCTCGCACCCTCAAGGCTAACGCCTGCCCTGGTAGAGGCACTCCGCCGCTGTTTTTTTGCAGTTCCAGGCTTTTTTGGGTGACTTCCCATGCCTTTTCCAGGCGCCCCAGCGCGTGGAGTGGGAAGGCGTAATAACTGTAAATATAACTCAACATGCGGGGTTTGCCTAACTGTTCAGCCCGCTGACAGGCTTGTTCGGCTTCGGCGCGGGCTTCTTCTAAGCGCCCTAACATAAACAGTGCCAAAGAACGCACGCCTAGTGCGTCGGTTAAGCCAAAGACGCGGCGGCTGGCTTCGTAGGCTTGCAGCGAAAGGTCGGCATGGTGTAAAGCACGTTGGGGCTCCACGGCCAGCACGTATGAAACAGCCAATTGGTAATGTGTGCTCCCCAAAAAGAGGTTGGTAAAGGGTGCACGTCGCGATTCGCCGATGGTCAAGGCTTTTTGAAGGTAGGATAGCGATTCTTGTATCTGACCCTGCATATAAAGTAACGCCGCGTGATGGGTGTAAATCTCCATCAGTGGGAGGGCGGTGTCTTCTTCGTCACGCAGCAAAGTGAGTTGATGGATGGCTTTTGCGGTATAGCCTGCGCCTTTGTCCATGCGGTTGCTGAGTTGGGCGATGTGGGCTTTAGCGTTGAGGCTACTGCTGCGCAGCAAGGGGCTGTTGAGCGCTGTGGCCAAACGGTTGAGCATGGACGCAATGCACTGCAAGGTGGAAATGTCGACCGTGTCGCCGGCCAACAGCGTCCATTCTGAAAACATCTGCCAAATTTCGTTTTCAGGGAAGCGTAGTGGGTCTTCGGCAATCAGGCCCGCGGCTTGAGAGAAGGCTTCGTGCGCTTGTTGGGCTACGCCAAATTTGAGGGCATAGCGGGCTGCCCGCACCCACCAATGAAAAGCCCGGTAGGGGTCGCCAGCCGCATGGTAGTGTCGAGCAATGGCGGCCGCGCGCTGCTCGGCTTTTGGCCCCAGGGCGCTTTCCCAGGCCAGAGCCCAGCGAGAGTGGATGTGTTGCCGTAAGACGTCGTCTATTTGCGCGGCTACGATTTCGCGAAGTTTGTCATGGGTGAAGCCATAGCGTAAGATGCCGTGGGGCGCGTCGCGAAAATGGGTCAACCACCCTGCGCGCTCTAATTTGGCCAAAATAGGGCTCAGTTGCTCTGCATCTACCTGGGTAGCCATCAACAAGGCGCGCCAAGGGACGTCTGCGTCTTCCAGCGCGGCGAAAAAGAGCACCCGCTGGGCGGCTTTATCCAGCCGCCGTAGACGGCGCTTGAGCAGGTTGGTCATGGCTTGCGGGGTCGCCCACTGTTCCACTGGCAAGGCGGCGCGGTGGTTTTCTAATTGATAACGGATGATCTCCAGTAGATATAGCGGTGTGCCCTGAATTGAAGCGCGCCAGAGTTCTTCTACCTCTGCAGGGGTGAGTTTGCGTTGAAGGAGGGGCTCGGCGAGTTCTTTGACCTCTGACTGACTCAAACCCTTCAATTCAAAGCGGTAGCCGCGCCGTTCTTCTAAAAAGAAAGGCAGGCGTTGATGAAAGGGCGTGGGGGTATGTGCTGCGGGCCGCGCGGCAAAGAGCATGGTGGCGCGGCGTTCCCAAGGTGGGGCCAGGTGGAACGGCGGCCGATCGATCCAGGTCGTGAGCGCGTCGAGGGTGGCCGAATCGCTCCACTGGGCGTCGTCTACGCAAAGCAGGAGCGGCTTTTCCTGCCCCAGCACCAGCAGCACCTGACGCATGGCCTCGACCAATTGGGCTTGCATCGGCGAAGGCAATGGGGGAATGTCTTTCTCAGGAAAATAAGGTCGAATTTCAGGGAGCAAATGTACCAGATAAGGCCACCATTCCGGCGGCACGCGCGCCCATTCATCGGGGTGCACTTGCTCACGCAGCGCCTCACGCAGCGGTGCAAAAGGTTGTTCCCGCTCGCCATAGCGGCAACCCACCCGCAACACCCGGTGCGTCGATTCTACAGAAGCCTCGATTTGCTGCAACAACCGGGTCTTGCCCTGCCCGCTTTCGCCCAAGAGGATGACAACCCGCCCTCGCCTGATGCGCTGTAACAGGTCGTTGATAATGTGCCTCCGGCCGATAAAAGGCACCTGCAAGACATCGCGCGTGTTCCAAATAGAGGGGCTTGTATCGTTGGCCCCAGCCTGCGCACCTGGCTGGGCGGAGGAAAAGGGCGCACGCTGTAAGGATGAGGCTTTAAGGGAAGTTTTGCTCTTTTGGGCCTCGGCTAACAATCGGTTCAACCCTTCATCGGCTGGGTGGATGCCCAGCGCTTGGTCAGCAAAGTGGCGTGCCTTTTCTGGGTCGCCATCGACCCAAAAGTGGTAGGCCAAACGGCGGGTTAGGGCAAAGTATTTTTGTTGCAGGTCGGCCGCGGTCTCATCGACCCACTGGGCAAACAAGGGGTAGCGATGACGAGCCTGTCGCGTGAGGAAGCCTTGCAGAAAAGGGCCACGCCACAATTTGGCGGCCCGCGCCAGGCTCAACACCAGCGCGTGAGGTAGCGGCTGTTGGAGGGGAGTGCGCTGAGCCACCGGCAAACGGCGGGAAATGGCTTCTTGGAAAACGCGGCAGTCGATGAACAAATGAGGCGGCACCTGCAGGGTAAACGCCGTTTTTTGCTCGCGAGGGGGAGCGATCTCAGGCAACGTCTTCCTCAAGCGGCTGAGGGGGATAGACAACTGCCCGGTATCGGCACGGCGCACCGGCCCCCAGAACAAGCGTTGTACCTCGCTCCGCGGCACGGGCTTTTCGTGTGCAGCAAGGTAGAACAGCAGCGCCCGTTCCCGAAAGCGTAGGTCGTGGTTTTGGGGGAGGGGTGCGCCGTCGAGCAAAATTTGTGGGGGGCCCAAACAGAGGATTTTGATGCTCATGGCGCGGTCGGAAAGCAACAAGAAGCCAGCACGCCGACTTCTTTCAGACGTGCTCACTTAATACAAAACGCACAGGGTCAAGGGAAGTACAAGGAAACAACGAAAAACTGAAGCAGGGAAGGCGCTCAACATGAAGGGAAGATGAGAGCGCTCTAAAATTGTATCACTTTTTTGTTGCCAGGCGTTCGTTGCCAGGGCAAAAACATCGTCTATACCCATAAACCCCACCTGATGGTCAAAGTTGCTTTGGGGGTTTGGTGTCGTCTTGGCGGTGTCCACTTAAAATCTGCCGGAACTGTTCAGCCTTAGCGAGGAGAAACCACAGATTGCGCAGATTACGCAGAAAGGGATCCACAGATGAGCGCAGATTGGGCGAAAAACACTAAAAAGCCCACGCTCGCCCTCGCTTCTTGGCAGTCTTGGCGACCTAAAAATCCGTGGTCTATTCGTGGCTGAATAGTTACAATCTGCCTTTATTTGCAGCCGGAGGCTTCCCCCAAAGCAGCCGCTGGAAAGCCGAACATGACAAACGTCATCTTGAAAGCGTGACAAGAATAGGTTACACTGTGGGTAACATTAAGCCAACCCAAACAAAGGAAGTGACGCGTGCTTCGAATTAGCCGTCGTACCGATTATGCTGTGCGTGTGCTCCTCAGCCTGGCGATTCACCAGGGCGAAAGGCCGCGGTTAGTGCAAGACATTGTGGATGAGATGTTGATCCCTTTGCCTTTTGTGAAGCGTATCGTGGCCGACCTGGTGCGTGCGGGGCTGGTGCAATCGCGGCGGGGTAGTAAGGGTGGTTTGTGGCTGCGTCGCCCCGCAGATGAAATCACCTTGTTAGATGTGGTCGAGGCCAGCGACGAACCCCTGGAAATTTCGCAATGTATCGACGACCCCGATTTTTGCCCGCTGAGCGAAACGTGCCCGGTGCGCAAGCGGTGGGCGCGGTTGCGGGCGCTGATTCGCCGAGAACTGCGCTCGGTCACGATTGCCCAATTAGCAGAAGAAAGCACCTCCATCGCGGCTGCTGTTCCTTCCCCTGAATAGGGCATTCCGGGTGTCAGCCCGTCGAAAGCCAAGGATTTTTCACTCCTCTGCATCAGGCGCCACAGCGCCCCACACACCCCTTTTCAGGAGGTCTCAGATGAATCCATACTTCTTGGCTCGATGGCAGTTTGCCATCCTTACCATTATTCACTTTTTCTTCGTCCCGTTGACGTTGGGCATCTCGGTGTTTCTGGCTATTTTAGAGACGGCCTACGTCCGTACGGGCAAGAAGGTGTACCGTGACGCGGTGAAGTTTTGGGGCAAAGTGTTTCTGATTAACTTTGCCCTGGGCGTGGTCTCTGGTATCGTTCAGGAATTTCAGTTCGGCCTGAACTGGTCGGAGTACGCCCGCTTCATGGGCGACATCTTCGGTGCACCGCTGGCCGTAGAAGCCTTGTTGGCCTTCTACTTAGAGTCCACTTTCATCGGCGTGTGGGTGTTTGGTTGGGATAAAGTCTCCCCCAAAATCCACGCCACGGTGTTGTGGCTCACGGCCATTGGCTCTAACCTCTCGGCCATCTGGATTTTGATCGCCAACTCGTTCATGCAGCACCCCACCGGTTACACCATGAAAGCCGATGGTAGCGGCGTGTTGATGGCCAACTTTGGGCAGGTAGCGACCAACCCCAACGTGCTCTATCAGTTCCCCCATGTGTTCTTCGCGGGGATGAGCACCGCTGCTTTCGTGGTGCTGGGCCTCAGCGCTTACCTTTACCTGAAAAAACGCGGCGACAAGGCCATGTTGGATATGTCGGTGCGCTGGGCGACCATCTACGGCCTGATCGGCGTGATCATGGTCATCACCGTGGGACACTTCCAGGGTCAGTTCCTGGTAAAAGAGCAGCCCAGCAAGATGGCCGCGGCCGAGGCTTTGTGGCATTCAGAGCAGCCTGCCGATTTCTCGCTGTTTGCCATCCCCAATGAATCCACCCAAAGCAACGCGCTGGACATCAAGATCCCCCGCTTCCTCAGTTTCCTCTCTTACAACGATTTCACCAGCAAAGTCGAGGGCATCGACGAGGTGCAGGCCAAGATGGAAGCCAAATACGGGCCGGGTGACTACATCCCGCCGGTGGGCATCACGTATTGGGCTTTCCGGCTGATGGTTTACGCGGGCTTGCTGATGCTGGCTTTGCTGCTCTATCAGTGGTATCTGAACAGCAAAGGCATTTCGTTGGCCGAGCGGCCGGGCTTTGCCAAGGCCATGGTGTGGTCTATTTTGCTGCCTTACCTGGCCGTCTCGACGGGCTGGATCATGGCGGAAGTCGGCCGGCAGCCGTGGGTCGTTTATGGCCTGCTGAAAACCGCGAAAGGCGTCTCGCCCGCGTCGGTAGTCAGCGGCGGCGAGGTGCTCTTCTCGCTGCTGGGGCTGGGCGTGGTCTACATCGTGCTCACCTACTACGGCGTCAAACTGGTGATCAAACACCTGCACGAAGCCCCGCCGCATGCCGCCGAGGCAGACTAATCGAGTCCGCTTCCCTTCCTTGTTTTAGGAGGTTTTACCATGGGTCTCAACACTTTGTGGTTTATTTTGATTGCCGTGCTGTTTAGCGGCTTCTTCTTCCTCGAAGGTTTCGACTACGGCGTGGGCATGTTGTTGCCCTTCCTCGGCAAGCGCGACGAGGAACGCCGGGCCATCCTCAACACCATCGGGCCTTTCTGGGATGGCAATGAGGTGTGGATGATTACCGCCGGTGGCGCGCTGTTTGCTTCCTTCCCCCAGTGGTACGCCACCCTGTTCAGCGGCTTTTACCTTGCTTTAGTGCTCTTGCTGCTGGCGCTCATCTTCCGCGGCGTCGGCTTTGAGTTCCGCAGCCAGATCGAAGACGAAGGCTGGCGCAACACGTGGGACTGGCTGATCTGGTTGGGCAGCCTGCTCCCTGCGTTGCTGTGGGGTGTGGCCATCGCCAACATCGTGCGCGGTGTGCCCATCGACGAGCACATGAACTACGCGGGCGGCTTCTTCAACCTGCTCAACCCCTACGCGCTGGTGGGCGGCATCACTTTTGTGGTGCTCTTTGCCATGCATGGCGCAACCTATCTCGCCCTCAAGTTGAGCAACGGGTTGGAAAAACAGGCGGCCCGGGTGGCAAACCGCCTTTGGGTGGCCACGCTGGTGATGGCCGTGCTGTTCTTGCTCTACTCTTACCCCGAGGTCTTCTCGAAAGCCCAATACTTTGGGATAGCCGCCGTGTTCTTGGCCATCGCGGTGGTTGCGCTGTTGGCCGACGGCTATTTCCTCAAACAGGGCGACATGCTCAAAGCCTTCTGGGCAGGCGCGGTGACTATCATCGGCGTGACCGCGGGCTTCTTCGCCTCCCTCTACCCCAATGTCATGCCCTCGAGCCTGGATCCTAAATACAGCCTCACCATCTCTAACGCTTCGGCCAGCCCCTACACCCTGAAGGTGATGACCATCGTGGCTTTGGTGCTGGTGCCTGTGGTGTTGGTGTATCAGGCCTGGACTTACTACACCTTCCGCCAGCGCATCAGCGTGAAAGACAAGATGACCTATTGATGCTGGCTGAGGTTCCGTTCAAAGACACAAGGCGGGGTGGTAAGCCCCGCCTTGCTCTTTTTCAGCCTTTGGAAAACAGCCCACGGATGAACCGCAGATGATTGCGGATAGACGCAGATTTTAGGGCGCCAAGGGCGCCAAGAAACGCAAAGAGCACCAAGATTAACGCAAAGACGCAGCGTAGGGGCGAGGCGATGCCTCGCCCAAAGACGCAGAGAGAAAATTTCTGTGTTTTCTGTGGCGTTTCTGTGTCTTCTGTGTTTCTGCTTCAATCGGCGTAAATCTGTGTCAATCTGTGGATAACAACGCCAAGGTCGCCAAGATGACGCCAACAGCCGCATCCCGTTTCCCGCCTCCCTATTTTCTTCTGTGCCTTCTCTGTGTTTTCTGTGGTTTTCTGTTTTTAGATAGGCTGCCACGGCTCAGCAGCAAGTCACTTTCCGGCTCAGCATGGCGACCAGCAGAGCCACCGCGTTTTCGGCATCGCGGATGTCGATCATTTCCGAGGGGCTATGCACGTAGCGGCAGGGGATGGAAAGGGTGCCCGCGGGCACCC
>JALUBW010000031.1 GCA_027044735.1 Anaerolineales bacterium | reverse complement strand
GGGAGACCGGGCGAGTCTACCTGCGCTTTGAGGAGGAAACCGCCCGTCCTTCACCGTAACAACCTCTTATACTGGCTTTCAGGATACCGTTGTCCGTGTCTTTTTACAGAAAAAGATTGACACTATCAATCTCCTTACAAGAGCTCCCTTTTGCGACGCAAATAAACTACAACGGCTTCTGTCCGATTTCCCACCCCAAACTTCATATATATCCGAGACAGGTAAGTAGCTACTGTTTTTGAAGATATCTTCAGCTGAAAAGCTATCTGCGCATTTGAATATCCCTTTGCAGCCAACCTTATTATTTCTTCTTCTCTTGCAGTAAGCCGACAACAAGATGATGTCTTACTCATGCGTCACCTCCCTTAGCCTAACGAGCGCGTCAGCGGCACGGCGTGTTTGTCCGGTGGCATTGCTGGCAACGCTACTTTGCCTTCAAAGCCCCACCGGTCGCGCACGGCGTAGCCGTGTCCGCTGCACGCGGGGTTAGGCAACTCTGCTTCTTATGGATTGTAAATTTTGCTGTTGTGGTACTGAATAAACTCTCTCCCAACTTTGTGTTGAGGGTGAGTCCGCAACTCATCTGCTGATAGTTTGATAGCCCCATAATCACACATAACGTGATGGTTTGGGCATACCACGATCATATTCTCTGGAATATCAGGGCCATTATGTGGTTCCCCTAATGGTCTTAAGTGATGCACTTCTGCATATCGCTTACCATGCGGCAACAGTATAGTAATTCCGCATATCTGACATTCGTAATTATGAATCTCCTTTAGCCACTTTGCCAACGCAGTATTTCTCTCCACACGAGATATGACTACCGCTACTCTATTCGGAGTTGTTGAGCCTGCAAGTGGAACGTTCCTGGTAACGCCCGCTTCCTTCTCAATTCTCTCCTGGTCATTACTTGCCTCAGAAGAGAAAAACCATATTCCTCTTCGGACGTGGTAGACCGCAGGCGATTGCAAACGAAGCAACTCGTATAACGCCTTTCTTACAACATGCTGCCACTCTGGTGAATTACTGCCGCCACTACAGTTCTGACTGCATAAAAAGCGATCATCACACAACTGCGGATATTCGGATTTGACAAAACCGTACACTTCCTGCAAGGAATGTTGGCCTTCCGGTACAAAGGCAAATCCGCTCTTGATAAGTTCTTGATACAGTTTAGCCACGTCATCCCGGGCCATCAAGCCACGCTCCTAATCATGCCTAACGAGCGCGTCAGCGGCACGGCGGCGCCGTCTTACCACCACGGCAGGCGACGCTACTTCGCCCGACCAGCCCCCACGGCGAGCCCACGGCGAAGCCGTGTCCGCTGCACGCGGGGTTAGCCAATATGACTGGCCTTTTGCCGCTCTCGCTCTACAAACTCTTGTAAATCCATTGCAAAGTACAAATCGCTCGCTATTCGGTGCGTCACTTCAAAACCAAACGCTCGATAAAACGCTACCTCTCCTTCCCAACTCGCTGTCGTTTCTAACACTGCCCATTTGTATCCCTGACAATACGCTTGCCAGCACAATTCTGCTAA
>JALUBW010000030.1 GCA_027044735.1 Anaerolineales bacterium | reverse complement strand
TAAGGGAGGGAAGGGGGCAGATGAGCCGAGCGTTAGCGAGGCTCAGCGGGGGATAGGAGAGATTTGGTAAATGACGGAAGTTTTGTTAGTCAATCAAGCGCTCGTTTTCGTGTCATGGCGAGCCGCCATAGGCGGCGAAGCCATCTCCCAGATGGTGGGGTAGACCCCTTCGGCGCTCGTAGACCGCCTCGCGGCGGCACAAAGCAGGGGAACTGAGTAACTACTGTCAATAATCGGGAATGCGCGCCGCTATTGTCCTTGCTTTTCGCCCGCGGGTGAAGGGGGCGAACCGCCTGCGTCATCGTTTTGCTTTTGGGCAAGCACGGGGCGTACGCCGGTGCCGTCTTTCGGAGGGCCTACTATGCCGCGCTCCTCCATTTCGTCCACAAGGCGGGCGGCGCGGGTGTAGCCGATTCTCAGGCGGCGCTGGAGCAGTGAAGCCGAAGCCTTCCCTTCCGCCCGCACCACCTCAACCGCTTTATCCCATAGCGGGTCGGAGGGCTTGTTTTCTTCCCCTTCCATCTCTTCCCACAACGGCTTTTGCTTCAGGGGGATGTTGGGCGGTGGCGCGTCCACAATGCCGCCGATGCCGGGTACGTCCGCACGGCGAAAGTTGCGCCAGTATTCCACCACGCGGCGGATTTCCTCATCGGAGACAAAAGCCCCCTGCAAGCGCATTGGTTCGGGTGCGTCGGGAGCCATGAAGAGCATGTCGCCGCGCCCCAAAAGCCGCTCTGCGCCGGGCTGGTCAATGATTACGCGGCTGTCGGTTCCCGATGCCACGGCAAACGCAATCCGCGCCGGGAAGTTGGCTTTGATGACGCCGGTAACCACATCCACCGAGGGGCGCTGGGTCGCCAAAATCAGGTGGATGCCAGTGGCGCGCGCCAACTGTGCAAGGCGGGTGATGACGCGCTCGGTCGTTTCGGGCGCCAGCATCATCAAATCTGCCAATTCGTCCACCACGAGCACAAGGTAAGGCAGTTTTTCGCGCCCTTCGGCTTCGGCTTTGGCATTGTAGGCGGCGATGTTGCGCGCACCGTGCCGCGCCAGCAGTTTGTAGCGCCGTTCCATTTCGTGCGCCAGCCATTGGAGCGCGCCGACCACCCTTTCCACATCCACAATCACCGGCGAAAGCAAATGCGGCACGCCGTTGTAGCCGCTCAATTCCACGCGCTTGGGGTCAACCAGCAGAAGCCGCAAAGTTTCGGGCGTGTTGTGGAGCAAGAACGTGGTGATGATGCCGTTTACGCACACCGATTTGCCCGAACCGGTAGCGCCAGCGATGAGCAAATGCGGCATTGCCGCCAAATCCACCGCCACCGGATGCCCCGCCACATCTTTGCCCAAAGCAATCCGCAGGGGCGATTTCAGGCGGCGGAAGGCGTCGCTTTCTATGACCTGCCTCAGCGTGACTAAGGCGGGGTTGTCGTTGGGCACTTCAATGCCCACATAGCCCTTGCCGGGCACCGGCGCTTGGATGCGCACGCGCTTGGCGGCGAGTGCGAGGGCTAAGTCGTCGGCGAGAGAGGCAATTTTGCTGACGCGCAC
>JALUBW010000029.1:14202-19781 GCA_027044735.1 Anaerolineales bacterium | reverse complement strand
AGCCAGTTGAAAACTATTGTAGAAAGTCAGATCGGCGACCTTTACCACACTTTTTTGGCGTCAACCACCATCGCCGAGCACGCCGAGAAGATTAAAAAAGCACTACTGGACATGCACAACTCACCTAAAGGCCGTGAGGTACTGGAAGGATTAGAAATACCCGCTTGGGAAGAAATAACGCCGGAAGAAACCGATTTTATGATAAACCTGATAGAGGCCTTGAAGTAAAGTGGTCGCCCAAAACAACAAATCCCCCTTCGCGGGGGATTTGTTGTTTTGGATGTAAAAACCATTACTCGGCATACCGTTGCCGCGCTTTCTCCACCACAGCCACCACTTCTGGCAGGTCAATGCCCAATTCCTTAAGTTTTTCTATTGTGGGGATGCCGTGCTTATCCCAGCCGCGGCGCTGGTACACTGCGTCCATCAACTTTTCGTATTCAGCGTAGCGGTGCTTGCGCAGCGCAGCCACCTTCTCCTCGGTGCTCATGTTCTCCACATCGTGTCCGAGTTCGCGAAGTTGCTTGTCGTAGCGTTCTTGGCGCGATTCGTATTCTTCCACGGTGACGGGGCCCATCGCACGGTAGGGCACATAGTCGTACTCGCGCGTGCCGTAGCCCAAGCGCACCGCGAACACCCGCTGGAAGTTGTACACCTTCTCCGACTCAAAGATGAGGTCATCAGGGGTAACTTTTTTGCCCAAAATGCCCTCATACAGCCACGTGTAGTTTTCCAAATGTTTGGGGACCTTGTGCGGCTCGTCGGTTTTATCGTTATCCTCAGGCACAATGTCGTTCCACGGCAGTTTGCAAAGCCCGTGCAGGCTGAACCACGTGCGCCACATCGGGAACCAATGCAGCGCTTCGGCTTTGTCTTCAAACGTGGGCAGTTGCTTGTTAACCTGATCCATGAAGATTAGCCATGCTTCGTCGTGTTGACCGCCTTTGAGGGTCATGCCGTAGCCGCCTTGCTGGGCAAGCGATTCTTTGGTGACGTATTCGGAAATTTCCATGCCTTTGTTGTGCATGGCAATATCGTGGAGGAATTGGCGGTCGGCGCCGTATTTATCGGCAAAGTAATCTGCCAAGTAACGCGTGCCTTTGCCTACCAGCAAGCCAAAGCCTTCGCCGCGCGCCATCTGGTGCAAAATTTCAAGCACGGCTTCGGTGTTGCCCCAACTCAGGTCAAGCCCGCCAGTGCGCTCGGCGTTCAGGACACCGTTCTCCCAGCATTCCATGCAAAAGGCAACGGTGTTGGTGAATGAAATTGTGTCAACGCCGTAGGTATCGCAGTAGAAGTTGATTTCCAGCACGGCGAGCGGGTCAAAAGTGCCGATGTTCGCGCCGAAGCCCGCCGCGTTTTCGTATTCAGGCCCATCCACCAGCACGGCTTCGCCTTTGAAGGGACCGGTTTTCAAGTGGAAATGGTCAACGCCGTGTGAGCAGGAAAGTTGACAGCCTGCCCAGCATCCATCCGGCATACCCTGCGAGAAAAGTTTTTTCCAAACGGTGGAATCAATTTTGTAGGAATCGGGGTGAGAGCCGAATTTGTAGTTGTGGACAGGCAAAAGGTCAAAGTGGTCCATGATTTCCACAAGGTAAGGGGTTCCCACCTTGCGCATTTGGTTTTGCTTGTCGTCAAGTTCCCAAATTTCCCTATTCATACGCATCCCCGCCTTTTTGACGAGCGACATATCGGCGGGGTGGTTTGAATCGGGGCGTAAATTGCTGAAGCGGACTACAATGCCCTTGATACGCTTATCACGGAACACGGTGGCAGATCCGCCGCGCGCGGCTTGCTTGACGCGCATTTCCTTACGACGGACATCGTACCAACTGAAGTTCAGCGCGCCGTACCAAATATGCTCAGCAGCGGGGCCGGCGGTCACAGTTGAAATTGCCAGTTTCCCCTTTTTGCTGTCGCCTTTGTATGCCTCGGCAAGCTGCTCTTTCAATTCGTAAGTGTCAAGTGCCTCAAGCGGAGCCGCCTCAATGGTGACTTTGCCAGTGTCACCATCAATGAAAATTATCACATCCTCCTTTGCTTTGCCTTGAATTTCCAGCGCATCAAAGCCGGAAAATTTCATGTAAGGGCCAAAGTAGCCGCCAACGTTGCTGTCAACCACCTGTTTGGTCAGGGGCGAAATGAAAACCACGGTAGATTTGCCGGAACCGGGGTAAGCGGTGTTGCCCGAAATCGGGCCACTGGCGATGATAAGTTCATTCTCGGGGTCGTCCCATTTGGTGTCGTCGTTGATAGCATTCCACAACAGCCAAAGGGCAAAGCCCTTGCCGCCGGTGAAGCGTTCTTTCATTTCTTGGGTGACCGGTTTTTCTTTGATAGTGTAGTCATCCAAGTTGATGTAGAGGGTGCGGTTGGCATAACCCCGTTCAACCGGACGCAGTTCGTAGTGATATTCGGCGAGCACTTTGTGAGCCTTCAGCAATTCCTCAACAGGTGTTGATGCCGTGGCCATACAAGCCTCCTCACATATAAGGATGGAATTTGCAATTTCATTATACACCATCGGGGAGTGTGCTAAGAGCCCATCCGAAAATTCTTTGAGGATGTGCCACTGCGAGGCAGCATAGCCGCCGAAACAGTCTCCCGCGGTCGGAAAGGGGATTGCTTCGCCGCTTCGCGGCTCGCAATAACACCATCACGATATTTTTCATATAAGTAACTGCCCACCCGCCTAATAAGCGAGGGCAAACACTTCTGTGCAATGCAAGCAGAAGTCCACGCAGGTGGACTTCGCAACTTGTAGCCCGCGACTTTTGCACTTTGACAAATTGTTACGACAATCCGAGGCTATGGCCTGGGCCGGTCTCCCCTCTCCCTCTGGGTTCAAAGGCGGACAGGAGCCGATCAGGCCATTGTTTTTCCCGCCTCTCGGAGAGGAAAAGAGAGAAAGCGTGGTGTTATTTTGGCGGCGAAGCCGCCAAAATAACACATAACTTCCTCTTTTTCTTCCTTTCAGGGGCGACTGTCCGCCCCTGAATCCCTCTGGGAAAGGGGCCGGGGGTGAGGGCGTAAAAAGCCCATTGGCTTAGCGCCCTCACCACTCCCCCGGACGCCGCCCAGCGGCGTCCACCCCCTCTCCTCTCCCAGGGGGAGAGGAGAGGGGGTCGTGGGCTCGCGCGGTTATTGTCGCAACAATTTGGAAATCTCCAACAGTCGCCGGGCGCAATGTGATCAATTTTCGCCCTTCTCAATAAAGCCCGGCACTCACGGCTTTGCCTCCCACCGCACCAGCGTCAGTTTTTCGGCTTCCACGCGGGCTTTGAGCCGCAAAAGCCGCCCACAGCACAGCGTGGTAAGGGTGTACTCGCCTGCCGGTAAGTCTCCGAGCGCCGCGTTTTCCCTAAAAATGGGGTCGCCCATGCCGTTTTCGGCATATGTGCGGATGTAGTAAACCGCGCCGTCGGCCGACTCCACCGTAATCGGGTGTTGAAGCAAAGGTTTGCCGTTTTCGGTCAGCCGCACCGCCAAAACGCCCTCTGTGGGCTTTAGCGGCTGCAGCCACAGCCAAGGGTTTTTCGCCGCGCCGTATTCATTTTCCCCCAGCCTGACCTCAAAATGAAGGTGCGGCCCAATCGCCACGCCGCGGCTCCCCACGGTGGCTATTTGTTCACCGGCGCGCACCTTTTGCCCAACCCGCACAAGCACCCGCTCCACATGCCCGTACAGGGTGTAAACCGCGCCAATGCCCGCGACTTCGTGCTTCAGCACCACCGCCTGCCCATAAAAGCCATTGAAAAGCCCAAGCCGCGTGTGCGTGTCCCCACCGGCAAAGGCCACCACGCCATCGGCAGCAGCGAGCACAGGCGTGCCCGGCGGATTTTCAAAATCCACGCCGTGATGGGGCGGGCGCTTGCCGCGGTAGGTGCTTTCAAAGCGGTAAGTGGGGGAAACGCGGTTGTTGGCAGCGCTCGGCAGCGGGCGAGCGAAGACGAAATGCCCCGCGAGCACACAAACCTGCGCGGCGCAAGGCGTCGGCGTGGGGGATGGGGCAGCGGTCGGTGTCGGCGGTTTCGTTGGGGATGGCGCGACAGTAGGCGCTGGCAGAGCGGCGGTTGCCGTGGTGCTCGGTTTTGGTGAATGGGCAACGGTCGGCCTCGGAGTTTTTGCTTGGGACGCGCCACACGCCACCATCAGAAAGAGCGCCAACAAACCAAAAGTTACTTTCAGGATTTTGCTCACGCTTTACCCCGCCAATCGCCGCGCTCCTCCACCTCGCTCATCGTTTGGGCGTAAATCTCTTCCGCCTCGGCGAGCAGGCCGCGGATTGCGGCAGTGAGTTTCGCGGCCTCATCTTCGGGCAAGCCGCCTGCGCCGGTGCGAATTTGCAGCAAAGCGCCAATAACAGCAGAGCGCGCCAAGGCCGCCGCCGTGCCCGCAGCGGCGATCACCTTCGCACCGCCGAGGGAAACAATTTCGCGCGCCAAACTCATCACTTCCACCGCGCTCTCGGCAGTGCGAAGCGGGCTTTTGGCATCCGCAGCGGTGAGAGATTTGACAAAAGCGGTGCGCAATTCCTCGGCGCGTTCAACGATAGACCGCACTCGCGGCTCAAGGGCTTTATACTTTTTCTTGCCCAACATGAGCCAACCAGCCTTGGAGAGCAACGCGGCAGCCTCCGCGGCGGCATAGGCCGAAGCCGCGCCGCTGCCAAAAGCGGAAGCACCCGAAGCCAAATCGTCCAAAAACGCAGCCCGTTCTTGCAAAACGGCCTGCTCGGCAAGGGCAGTGTAAAGGCGGCGCTCTAAAATTTGCCGGTCGGGGTCAAACTGGTCTAATTGCAAATACCAACGCGCCGCGTCGGTCAGCGCCTCTTCGGGGGCGAGGCCGACCAATTCGCTGTGGTGCACCGCCGTGCCGTAGCGGGCGGCCTCACGGCGGATGAGTTCCACCACGCGGGCGATGGGCGTTTTGCGGTAGTCGGTCAGGTTCATAGAAACCTGCGCCTGCCCTCCAACCAACATCCCCAACGCCTTGACGTAGCGCAAGCCGCCCGAGGAATGGCGCACGGCGCGAGCGATTTTCTTAGCAATCGCCACGTCGTCTGTGGTGAGGTAAACATTGTAGGCGATTAGCGGGGAGCGCGCGCCAATAACGGTTGCACCCGCAGGGCCAACGCGCTTGGGCCCAAAATCGGGGTCACGGTCGGGGTTTCTGCCGATCTCATCCTTGAGGGCTTCATATTGCCCGCGCCGGATGTTCTCCAGCCGCTCGCGCTCCGGCCGCGTGGCGGCTTTTTCGTAAAGGTAAACGGGGATGCCGAGTTCATCACCGACGCGCTTGCCCAGCCGCCGCGCCATTTCAACACATTCAGCCATGCTCACGCCGCGTAGGGGCACAAAAGGCACAACATCGGCCGCGCCAATGCGCGGGTGCTCGCCGGTGTGGCGGTTGAGGTCAATCAGTTCGGCAGCCTTAGCAATTCCGCGAAAAGCCGCCTCCTCAACCGCCCGCGGCGCGCCCACAAAAGTAACCACCGTCCGGTTGTGGTCGGGGTCGGAATGACGGTCTAAAACCACTACCCCATCAACCGAGGCTATGGCTTCAACAATAGCGCG
>JALUBW010000029.1:11225-14102 GCA_027044735.1 Anaerolineales bacterium | reverse complement strand
CAGATTACACAGATTAGCGCAGATTTTTTCTGTGTTCTCTGTAAATTTCTGTGTTCTCTGTGGTTTTCCCTCAATCGGTGTAAACCTGTGTCAATCGGTGGATAGTAACGCCAAGAACGCCAAGAAAGTAACGCGGAGACGCAGAGAAAGCAAAGGCGCAGAGAGCGCAAAGAGGTTAACGCCAAGAAACCAAAGGACGCCAAGAAAGTAACGCGGAGACGCAGAGAAAGCAAAGGCGCAAAGAAACGCAGAGACGCAAAGGGAAAACCCAGATTACACAGATTAGCGCAGATTTTTCTGTGAAATCTGCGTAATCTGCGGTTTCAACTACTCAATCGGTGTAAATCTGTGTCAATCAGTGGATAGTAACGCCAAGAATTTACTTCAATCGTGAAATCTGCGTAATCTATTGTACCAAGCCAGCAAACAGGCTACCCCGCAAAACGGGCGGCTTTTACGCGATGGCGGTATAATCATAACCGTAAAGATACCCGTCAACTAAGGAGTGCTAAATGAGCGAAAAAGCGGCTTTGGATTTTTTGAACGCTAACCACGAGCGTTTTTTGGAAGAATTGAAAGAGTTTTTGCGCATCCCCTCAGTTTCAACCACCGAAGAGCACAAAGCCGATGTGCAGGCGGCAGCCGAATGGGTTGCCGCGAACTTGCGGAAAATCGGCGCGAAAAATGTGCAAATTTTCCCAACCAAGCGGCATCCGGTCGTTTACGGCGAAATCGCGGCGGCAAAAAGCGCACCCACGGTCTTGGTGTACGGACACTACGATGTGCAACCGCCCGACCCCGAAGAAAAGTGGGAAACGCCGCCGTTTGAGCCGAGCATCCGCGGCGAAAGGCTTTACGCTCGCGGCGCCTCGGATATGAAAGGGCAGGTGATGGCCTCGCTCAAAGCGGCAGAGGCGGTGGCAAATTCTGGCTCGCCTGTCAACATCAAATTCATCATTGAAGGCGAAGAGGAAATCGGCTCGCCCGACCTTGCACCTTTCATCGCCGAGCACAAGGAACTGCTTGTTGCCGACGTTTGCCTCAACCCCGACGCCGGAATGCTCGCCCCCGACCTGCCGACCATCACCTACGGCCTGCGCGGGCTGGCCTACTTTGAACTTTATGTGTACGGCCCAACACACGACCTGCATTCCGGCGTATACGGCGGCGTGGTGCACAATCCAGCGCAGGCAATTGCCGAACTCATCGCCGGTATGCACGACAAAGACGGCCGCATAACCTTGCCCGGCTTTTACGATAAAGTGCTTCCCCTGAGCGAAGAAGAGCGCGCCGCCCTCGCCGACCTTCCGTTTGACCCCGAAAAGTTTTACCTTGAACAAACCGGCGTGCCCAAACTTTGGGGTGAGCCCGAATACACACCGATTGAGCGCACGGGAGCGCGCCCCACGCTTGAAATCAACGGCCTCTACAGCGGATACATTGGCAAAGGAGCAAAAACCGTCATTCCTTCCTACGCAATGGCAAAAATTTCGTGCCGCCTTGTGCCCAAGCAAGACCCGGCCGAAGTGGCCGAGCAGTTGCGCGCCTACCTTGAAGCAAACGCCCCCGACACAATCCGCTGGGAACTGAAAGTGATGGACGGCGCGCCGGCTTCCATTGTGAACTTGGATCAACCCGCCGTGAAAGCACTGGCAAAGGCAATGGAGCAAACTTGGGGACGCGGCCCGGTTTACCGCCGCGAAGGCGGCAGTATCCCCGTGGTGGGGCAAATGCAAGAAATTTTAGGCTTGGAATCGGTGCTTACCGGCTTTGGCTTGCCCGATTCGCTAATTCACGCGCCCAACGAAAACCTGCACCTGCCCACATGGCGCAAGGGAATGGAAGCATTGGTGCGCTTCTTTTACCGATTTGCAGAGGGATGATAAGGCAGTTTATGAAACGCAAGATAAAGCACGCCCTCAAAGCAACGGCGATGCTGCCGCTTTTCGCCGCGCAAACTGCCGCCGAAAACGAGCCGCCGCCGACCGCGGGCAAAAACCTGAAAATGCCCAACTATGGCGGGCAGGCAATTATTGAAGGGGTGATGATGCGCGGACGGCGGGCTGTCGCTATGGCAATGCGCGCACCGGACGGCGAAATCAAGATCCACACCGAGCCGCTCAGCGCGATTTACAACAGCAAACTGATGCGCATACCCTTTCTGCGCGGCATGATCGGCCTGTGGGACGCACTGGTGCTCGGCACGCGCGCCCTCACTATCTCCGCCAACGTGCAACTTGACAAAGATGAGCAATTAGAAGGCTGGGGGCTTTACCTTTCACTGGCGTTTTCGCTGATCGTAGGAATTGTTTTCTTCGCACTGCTGCCCGCTGGTGCAGGCCATCTTACACAACAATACCTTCACTACGGCCCAATAGCCGCCAACTTGGCCGAGGGCTTGGTCAGGCTGGTGATTTTGGTAGGCTACATTTGGGCAATCGGGCTAATGGACGATGTACGGCGGCTATATCAGTACCACGGAGCCGAGCACAAAACCATCAACGCCTTTGAAGGCGAAGCCCCGCTCACGCCCAAAAGCGTCGCCCGCTTTTCGCTTGAGCACCCGCGCTGCGGCACTGCGTTCCTGCTGGATGTAGTGGCAATTTCAGTGGTGCTGTTTGCGTTCTTAGGGCATCAGGATTTGCTTTGGCGGCTCGCCAGCCGCGTTCTGCTTTTGCCCGTTGTGGCAGGCATTGCTTACGAATACTTGCGCTGGACGGCTGACAACATGCACAAAGCGGCAGTGCGCGCGCTGGTAAAACCCAACTTAGCCCTCCAACGGCTAACGACGCGCGAACCAACGCACGATATTTTGGAAGTCGGCATAGCGGCATTCAACGCGATGCGGGCAAAAGAGGCTGCTTCCCAATAACTGCC
>JALUBW010000029.1:5731-11125 GCA_027044735.1 Anaerolineales bacterium | reverse complement strand
CCAAGAGCCTATCCGAAAATTCTTTTCGGATGTGTCACTGCGAGGCGGCGTAGCCGCCGAAGCAGTCTCCCGCGGCTGAAGAGGGGATTGCTTCGCCCCTTCGGGGCTCGCAATGACACCACCACGGTATTTTTCGGATAGAGTCTAAGTCGGCAGTTGAAACTGCACATAGTCGCGATTGATGGCGCACCAAAGGGCGCAGGGGACGCGGAAAGGACAAAGAAATTCTCCGTGTTCCCCGTGTCCCCAGCGTGAGAGTATAGATTTGTCAGCCAATCAGGGGCTTTTTGTGTTTCTGTTTGACTGCAAAACGCCTAACGGCCATACAATCCCAACACACGGAGTGCAGAGTGAAAACGAACTACATCTTCGTAACCGGTGGAGTGCTCAGTTCCGTCGGCAAAGGAGTTACCGCGGCTGCATTGGGCCGCGCCCTGAAAGAGCGCGGCTTTTCCGTGACAGCCCAGAAACTTGACCCCTACATCAACGTTGACCCGGGCACAATGAACCCATACCAGCACGGTGAAGTGTTTGTGTTGGACGACGGCACAGAAACCGACCTTGACCTCGGCCACTATGAACGCTTTATGGACGTGCGTCTCAACCGGTACAGCAACCTAACAACCGGCAAAGTTTATGCCGAAGTGATAGCAAAAGAGCGCCGCGGCGACTACTTGGGCGGCACAATCCAAGTTATCCCCCACATCACCAACGAAATCAAACGGCGCATAGGGCTGGTTGCCCAAACAACCGGCGCTGAGATAGTGATTGTGGAAGTAGGCGGCACGGTTGGCGATATTGAATCGCTGCCATTCCTTGAAGCAATGCGGCAAATGCGGCGCGACGTGGGGCGCGAAAACACCTTCTACATCCACGTCACTTGGCTTCCCTATATCGGCAGCACTGGCGAACTCAAAACTAAACCCACCCAGCACTCCGTGCGCGAACTGCGCTCGCTCGGCATCCAACCCGACATGATAATAGCCCGCTCCGACTATCCAGTGGCAGATGAACTGCTGGACAAGATTGCTCTTTTTTGCGATGTGGAGCGCGAAGCAGTGGTGCCGCTGGTTACAACTGACGTACTATACGAAATACCACTTTTGGTAGAACAAGCGGGGATGGGGGAGTATGTGTTGCACCGGTTAGGACTTGAAACGCGCAAACAGCCCAATTGGAGCGAATGGCGCAAACTCGTCGCCGAGGCGCGCCGCCCCAATAAGCCCAAAGTCACCATCGCTCTGGTAGGCAAATATGTGGAATTGCACGACGCCTACCTCAGCGTGCGCGAAGCCCTAATCCACGCCGCCCTCGCATTGGGCTTAGAGGTGGAAATCCTGTGGGCGCATTCGGCAGAACTGGAAAAAGGCAAAGGCTGGGAAGCGATCCAGAAGGCCGACGGCATTTTAGTGCCCGGAGGGTTTGGCGACCGCGGCATTGAGGGCAAAATCATGGCGGCGCGCTATGCGCGCGAACACCAAACCCCCTATTTTGGCCTATGCCTTGGCATGCAACTCATGGTAGTGGAATTTGCCCGCTTTGTGCTCGGCGACGACGAGGCAAATTCAACCGAATTTGACCCTACAACACCGCATCCGGTGATAGACCTAATGCCCGATCAGCGCGGAATTTCGGAGATGGGTGGCACAATGCGGCTCGGCCTCTACCCATGCCATCTACAACCCGGCACCAAAGCCGCAGCGGCCTACAAACAAGAAGTGGTAGAAGAGCGCCATCGGCACCGCTTTGAATTCAACAATGCCTACCGCGAATGCCTTGCAGAAGCAGGGATGGTGTTTTCAGGGCTTTCTCCCGACGGCAGGCTTGTAGAAATTGCCGAACTTCGCGACCACCCCTTCATGTTAGGTACACAATTCCACCCCGAATTTCTATCGCGCCCCAACCGCCCGCACCCCTTATTTGTGTCATTCCTGCGCGCTGCCGCCGAAAAGCGCGGCATCGCAATCCTTCCTCAAAGGGCGCCAAGGACGAAAACCACAGATTACACAGATTAGCGCAGATTCTTCTGCGTAATCTGCGAAATCTGCGGTTTCAGCCACTCAATCGGTGTAAATCTGTGTCAATCGGTGGATAAGACAAACCACAGATTACACAGATTAGCGCAGATTTTTTCTGTGTTCTCTGTAAATTTCTGTGTTTTCTGTGGTGCTTCTGTGCCTTCTGTGTTTTTCTTCAATCGGTGTAAAGTGGTTTTTATTCCCCACTCCACTCACTGCCCCTCAGGGTTAAAGCGATACCCCAAAGTGCGCAATGTTTGAATGAAACGCGGATTGCGGGGATCGGGCTCTATGGCGCGGCGCAGCCAAGTTATGTGCACCTGAAGGCTGCGCACATCTTCCGTATAATCGGTATCCCAAACAGCACTGAAAATCCGCTCACGGCTCAAAATCTCGCCGGGGTGCTCCATAAAAAATTTAAGCAAACGGGTAAGGCGCGGCGTCAGACGACTCTCCTTGCGCAAGCACCTCACGATGCGGTTACGCTCATCAAGCCACACCTTGCCAACCTGAAACCACGGCCCTCGGCGCAGAGGAGCAAGGCGTCGCACGTGGTTTATCAACTTGCGCTTGGTGAAAGGCAAAGCCAAAACATCGTCCACCTGCGCTTTGGGGTTTGGAGACTCCCCCTTGCCGAGGATCAGCAAAATCGGCACCTGAGGTGCAGCCCGCCTCAAAGAGCGCGCCATCCTACAGCCGCTCGTCCCAAACGAAGCGGCAAAAATAACGGCCAAAGCGGCGGAATGCTCTTTTAGCCACTCGGTTGCCTGCTTGCCCGAAGCAACCTTTTCCACCCGATAACCGGCCGCCTGTAAATCGGGCACAAAATCCGGCACGGCCACCCTGCGCCCCTCAATCCAAAGCACCGCTCTAACCGGCTCGGTAGGCTGTTCCGTCATCTTCCCCGCCCTCCTACAACACCAAGCGCTTCCCCCTGCCTTAGAAAATCAACAAAGCAGGGGGAAGCAAAACACAAAATGCAGCAATTTTAAGCCTCTGCATTGGCATTATCACATTTTAGCCGCCCTTTGAGCCAGCAGCGCCACTCTTTATTTTCCCAAACCACCAAAATCGGGGCGGCGTTGAAAATAGAAGAGTAAGTGCCGCTAAAAATACCCACCAACAGGATAATCACAAAATGGCGGGTTGTAACGCCACCAAAGATCGCCAAAGTGAGCAAAGTGAGCATAACCGTCAACTGCGTGTTGATTGAACGGTCTAAAGTCTGAACAATTGAATGATTCACAAGCGTTTCGTAAGGCAAACGGCGGTAGCGGCGGCTGTTTTCACGGATGCGGTCAAACACCACAATGGAATCGTGCACCGAAAAGCCGATAATGGTAAGCATTGCCGTCAGGAACATGGCGTCTGCTTCCCAATGGAGGAAGTGTCCCAAAATTGCCTCCACGCCCAGCGTGACGAAAACGTCATGCAGCATGGCTATAATGGCCGCCGTGCCGTAGCGGAAAGCATGGGGGACGCCGCGGAAGGCGTAAGTGATGTAGAGCAAAATCGCAATGGCCGCCAAGCCAACGGCCCCTGCCGCCCTGCGCGCCACCTCTTTACCTACCGACGGCCCAACGGTGGAAAATTGCCGCACAATTACCTTGGTGTGAAAACGCTCTTCCATTGTTTTCACCAACTTGTTCATCGTTGCTTCGTCTATGGGCTTGGAGCGTATGATCAAAGTATTGTTGGTGGAACTCTGAACCGTCGGGTCGCCAACGCCAAATTCATGGTAAATGGCGATCACCTCTGCAGGTGCGGGCGCTTTGCCCTGAAACTGCACTTCCAACATGCTGCCGCCGGTGAAATCTATCGCCAGCGGAAGCCCCCACAAAGCCAGTGCTATCAAGCCGGGGATAATCACGCTCAAAGAGATTGCAAAGTAAAGGTAACGCTTACCTACAATATCCATTGTTTAGCCTCCACGCCGGCTTAGATGCCGAACCATTTGTGATGTTCCGAGAAGTCAACCGCATCCAGAAGAGTGTGCAAGAAGATGCGGGTAACCGTCACGGCGGTGAACAGGCTGACCAACACGCCCAATGCCAGCGTAAGGGCAAAGCCCTTCACAAGGCTTGCACCATAAGCATTGCCAAACCAAAAGAGGATGGCCGTGGTTATCAAAGTGGAGATATTGGCGTCGCGAATAGAAGGCCAAGCCCTATCCCATCCCAAGTCAATTGCCTGTTGAAGCGGATGGCCTGCACGCAATTCCTCCTTCATGCGCTCAAAAATCAGGATGTTAGCATCCACGGCCATGCCCACGCTCAACACAAAACCGGCAATACCGGGCAGGGTGAAAGTGACCGGTATCCACTTGAAAATGGCAAACGAAAGCAAGGCGTAGGTTATCAACGCCAAATCGGCCACAAAGCCGGGGAGCCGGTAATACAACAACATGAAGAGCAAAATTACAATTGTGGCGATTATGCTCGCGTGGATGCTCTTGCGCAGGGAATCCTCACCCAAGGTAGGGCCAATGGTGCGGCTTTGCACTACTTTTAGCGGGACGGGGAGCGAGCCGTAGCGCATTTGAATTGCCAAATCATTGGCGCTTTGAAGGGTAAAGTTGCCGGTAATTACCCCGTTCCCATCGGTAATAGGGCTGTTAACCCGCGGTGCGGAAATCAGTTTTCCATCCAAAACAATGCCCAAAATCTTGCCCACATTTTTGGATGTGTAATCGCCGAAAATTTTAGCCCCTTTGTCGGTCAAAGTGAAGGCAATTTCGTAGCCGCCTCCAGTGGGGTTAGGCTCTACGCGCACGCTTTTGAGTTCCGCACCGGTCATCACCGTATGCCAAATTTTAGGCTTTGGCGTTGGCGAAGCGGCAGGGGTGGGGCTTGCCTCAGCCGCAGGCGTTTTCTGCGGCGTGGCAGAAGCCTCAGGGGTAGGAGTGGCTTCCGCACCTTTTTGGTTTGATTGCTTGCTTCTAAAATCGGTTTGAATTGGGGTCCCCAGCGGCAGGTAAGTATCACCCAAATCCACAAACTCAAGCACGCCGGTTTTGCGAATTACCGCCAGAGCATGTTCTGGGTCGCGCTCGCCCGGCAATTCCACCACAATGCGGCAATTATCCGCCAACTGCACCACCGCTTCGGACACACCCAAGCCGTTGACGCGTTTTTCCACAATTGCCCGCGCCGTCTTCATCGCCTCGGGAGGCACCTGATCGCACGGTATCTCGGACTGGAGCAGTGCCTGCACGCCGCCCTGCAAATCCAGCCCCAAGCGCGTCTGCACCGGATGCGAGAACAACGGCTTAGTGCCAAACGGGTTCGGTATCGTAATTGCTTTGGTGCTCGGAAGGTCAATGTAAATGGCTATGGCTATCAGCAACAAAACTGGTATCAAATAACGCTTGGGATTA
>JALUBW010000029.1:0-5631 GCA_027044735.1 Anaerolineales bacterium | reverse complement strand
TCTTCTGTGTTTTTTCTTCAATCGTCTGTGTTTTTTTCAATCGGTGTAAATCTGTGTAATCGGTGGATGATAACGTAAAGAGCACCAAGAGAAGCATTCGGACACCCAATCCCCCAATCCCTTAGTTCCCCAATCCCTCAATCCCTCAATCTCTCACGCTTTCTGGGTTCTCTTTACAAGCGTGCCCAAACCACAAAACAGGAGGCAAATGATGCAACACCAACCTCGCGGCAAATACTTTGAGGAATTTTCCGTTGGTCAGCAAATTGTAACCGCCGGTCGCACGATCACCGAGGCCGATATAGTGGCTTTTGCCGGGATTTCGGGAGATTTCAACCAGTTGCACACCGATGCCGAGTTTGCCAAAACCACCCCTTTTGGCAAGCGAATTGCACATGGCTTGCTGATAACCAGTATTGCCAGCGGCTTGGCTGCTCAAACCGGTATTTTGGAAGGGACAACCATTGCTTTTCGTGAAATCAAGGAATGGAAATTCGCCAAGCCGGTGTTCATTGGCGATACAATTCATGTGGTGCTGGAAGTGATAAACACCAAGCCTATGCGCCGTCTGGGCGGCGGAGCGGTTGACATCAAAGTTGACGTCCGCAATCAAAACGATGAAAGCGTTATCCGAGGCATTTGGACAGTGCTGATGGCGAGCAAGCCCGAAGAGTAAGAATCTATCCGAAAATCTCGTAGCGGTGTCATTGCGAGCCCCGTAGGGGCGAAGCAATCCCCCTTTTACTAATGGTCGGGAGACTGCTTCGGCGGCTCTGCCGCCTCGCAGTGATACGCCCACAAAGAATTTCCGGATGGGCTCTAAACCATTAGCAGTTTGGAGTAGAAGTTGGACGCCCAAAGTAAGCAACCGAAAGAGCCAAACGGCGAACCCGAAAACGCGCTGCCGGAGGATGCACTGCCGCGCGCGGAATGGATAGATGGCGAGCAGGTGTATGAACCGGTAGAGCATACCGAAAGCACAAGCACAGGGGAAAAAGCGCCTGAGGGCAAAGCCATCACTGAGGAAAAGACGGCTTTGGAGGGCGCAGACCTCCAAAGCGGGCAAGAAGCGCAGTTTCCCCCAGAAACACCCGCCTTGCCGCAGCCACTTCCCCAAAAAGAAGCCGCTGAGGAGGAAAATAGAACCGCACCAACCGCCGCCCAATCCGCCGAACCGCCCACGCCGAAAGCCACAGAAGGCTCAAAGGCTGCAGAAACTCAAGAGCAAAAAGAAGCGCTTCAGCCCGAAAAAGCCGCCGCGCCGAATGCGGCAGAAAAAACTCCTCCGCCTCAAACGCCCAAGGCCGAAAAAGCGGAGGCAACACCACCGCCGCCAAAAGCGCCGCCGCCCGATGCCCACATTACTCCGGATGGAATGATAATTCCGCCGCCACCTGAACTGCCCCCTCAACCACCTCCCCCGCCTCCCCCACCGCCCGAAAGGCCGGACAAATTGTCCGCGCGCCGCTACCGCTCCATCAACTGGTGGCATTCCATCATCCGCTGGAGCCTGCGGTTAGTGTTTAGCGTTTTACTGATCGCGCTGTTCATCGGCGGAGCGCTGACCGCGTTCGGCGTCTACAAGTATTACACCATTGCCGCATCCCTGCCCAGCGTGGACAACCTACGCAAGCGCGCCTCGCACTTTGAAACCACCCGCATCTTAGACCGCAACGGCGATGTGCTCTACGAAATCCTTGACCCCAACGCCGGGCGAAGAACTTACGTGCCGCTGAGCAAAATTTCGCCTTACATGGTGGCCGCCACCATCGCCACCGAAGACAAGCACTTTTACGAACACCCCGGCATAGACATTTGGGCAATCGCGCGCGCTTTTTGGCAAAACTACACCAGCGGCGAGATAGTCTCGGGTGCTTCAACAATAACCCAACAACTCGCGCGCGCCCTTCTGCTCTCGCCAGAGGAGCGCAACAAACGCACTTACGACCGCAAATTGCGCGAAGCAATTTTAGCCATAGAAATCACCCGCCGCTATTCCAAGGATGAAATCCTTGAACTTTACCTGAACGAAGTCTACTACGGCAACCTCGCCTACGGCGTAGAGGCCGCCGCCGAGACTTATTTCCACACCAGCGCAGACAAACTCACCCTCGCGCAAGCCGCTTTTTTGGCCGGCCTGCCCCAAGCGCCAGCAGTTTACGACCCCTACACAAACCGCAAAGCCGCCATGCAGCGCTTCCGCCAAGTTCTCACCCGCCTATACGAAACCAGCCAAGAAATGGGGTGCATAAGCGTCAGCAACAGCCCACACCCCATTTGCGTATCGGCTCAGGATGTGGCCTCTGCGTGGCAGCAAATGCAAAACTACAAATTCCCATCGCCCAACATCCCAATGCGCTTTCCGCACTGGGTGAATTACATCCGCTCGCTGCTGGAAAAACGCTACGACCCGCAGACAATTTACCGCTCGGGATTCACAGTCTACACCACCTTAGACCCCACACTGCAAGAAAAAGCGCAAGAAATTGTGCGCAAGCAAGTGAAATCGCTCGCTGCAAAGCACGTAACCGATGGGGCGCTGGTGGCAATTCGTCCTACAACCGGCGAAATTTTGGCAATGGTGGGCTCGGCCGATTACTACAACAAGGCCATACATGGGCAGGTAAACATGGCGCTCGCACCGCGCCAGCCCGGCTCTTCCATCAAGCCCTACACCTACTTGGCTGCTTTTGAAAAGGGCTGGACGCCCGCGACGCTGATTTGGGATGTGCCGAGCGAATTCCCGCCTTCGGGCAACCCTAACGACCCGCGCCCGCCCTACAAGCCGGTGAATTACGACCACCGCTTCCACGGCCCAGTCACGGTGCGAATTGCGCTGGCAAATTCTTTCAACGTGCCCGCCGTGAAAGCATTGCAGTTTGTGGGTATCTACGACGACCCCAAAACACCGCAAAAAGACGGGCTAATCGGAATGGCCGAGCGGCTTGGCATAACGACGCTCACCCGCAAAGATTATGGCCTTTCGTTGACCTTGGGCGGCGGCGAAGTAACCCTGCTTGAGCATACCGGCGCTTACGCTGTCATGGCAAACGGCGGCAAGCGCGTCCCGCCAGTTGCCATTACCAAAATTGTGGATTACAAAGGCAATGTGGTCTACCAATACACCCCGCCGCCGGGCAAACAGGTAATCCGCGCCGAACACGCTTACCTCATCACCTCAATCCTTTCCGACAACAACGCACGCGCGTGGGAATTTGGCTACAATTCGCCATTGCACCTGCCCTTCCCCGCTGCAGCCAAAACCGGCACAACGAATGACTTTCGCGACAACTGGACGATGGGTTACACTCCCGATATAGCGGTGGGGGTATGGGTGGGCAATGCCGATAACAGCCCGATGATAAACAGCACCGGCCTGACCGGCGCCGCGCCAATTTGGTCGGCCTTTATGCAATTTGCCGAGGATCACCTCACCAACGGCCACCCCACCCCCTTTGTGCGCCCTCCCGGCATTGTGGATGAGGTGATCTGCGCCATTTCCGGCACCCGCCCTTCCAAATGGTGCCCCAAACAGCGAACTGAGGTGTTTGCCTACGACCAGCCGCCCTTGCCCGCCTCGGATGACCTGTGGCAATTTGTTCCGATTGACACATGGACTCAGTTAGCGCCTTCCAAAGTTTGCAATCCCGATGGGTTGTATTCCACCAAATGGCTCACGATCAAAGTTTCAGACCCGTGGGCGCGCAAATGGCTGCGCAACACTAAAGAAGGGCGCAGTTGGGCGGCCAAAATGGGTTTCAAAAACCCCGTCATCTTCACCCCCGACCGCAAATGCAAAGCCTCCGACCCTCGCCCGCTGCTGAAATTTGTGTATCCAGCCGACGGCACTGTAATCACAGACCCCAAAGTTGACGTCATCGTCCAAGCAGACGCCACCAAATACTTCAAAGATTTCCGCATAGAAGCGCGCACCCCCAAAGACAAAAAGTGGCACAACATCTACAAAAGCAACAAGCCAGTGCCAAAGCCCGACAAAGTGGCCGAATGGAAAATAAGCGAAATGTGGGACTGGGAACACATGCCAACCGGCAAAGTGCTGCTGCGGATGTATATGCACAGCACGGTGAGCGAGTTGAACTATGCCATTAGGCAAATCACAGTGACGTTCAACATTCCCACGCCAACCCCCACGCCGACGGCAACACCCACCCCAACCACTACGCCAACGCCCACCCCAACGGCCTCTCCAACCGCCACTGCTACTCCAACGCCACAGCCCACCTTTACCACAACTCCGACCTCCTCACCAACGCCCACCCCAACAGCGCTGCCCACCGTCACCCCATCCGCAACACCAACACCAACGCAAACGCCAGCACCCATCCCCACAGCCACAGCAACACCGTGAAAGAAAACCATATTGACCAAAACAGCCGTTCGGCTTCAGTGCGTCGGGTTCTGCTCGGCGTATTAGCATTCAATCTATCCGTAACGCTCCTCAAAATAGGCGTAGGCATGGCCGCGGGTGCGCTATCCGTGGTCGCCGACGGTTTTCATTCTTTGGTAGATGTAGCCTCAAACCTAATAAGCCTCGCCATGCTACACATTTCGGCGCGCAAAGCCGACGAGCGCCATCCCTACGGCTACCAACGCTTTGAAACGCTCGGCGCTCTTTTCATAGGCGTGTTGATGGTGCTCGCCGCCGCCGAAATCGCATGGCAAGCGATAGAACATTGGCGGCACGGCATCACAAAAGTGGAGCCGCTCACCCTTTATCTCGTCGCTCTGGCGCTCGCCACAAACACGCTCATCGTGCTGTGGGAAACAAAACAGGGCAAGCGATGGCAATCGGAACTTTTGCTCGCCGATGCCGCCCACACCAAAAGCGATCTGTGGGTGACGGGCTCGGTTATAGCCTCGCTGATAGGGGTAAAACTGGGGCTGCACTGGCTGGACCCGCTGGCCGCTTTTCTCATCGCCCTGCTGATTGTGCACACCGCTTGGGAAATTCTAAGCACAGCCGCCCAATACCTCACCGATGCCTCGGTGGTTGACCCCAAGGCAATAGAAGAAGCGGCTACGAAGGTGCCGGGGGTGTTGAAGGTGTATCATATTCGCTCGCGCGGCCGACCCGGGGCAGCATTTGCCGACTTGCGCATTCAAGTTCCCTCGGGGATGGGCACCAACCAAGCCCACGCAGTGGCCGATGAAGTGGAGCGCCGCGTCGTGGAAGAAGTGCCCGACGTGATAGAAGCAATGGTGCACGTTGAGCCCGCGCTGGCAGATGAAGAAGCGCGCTCGCCGTGGTTCACAATTAGCACCGGCCTGAGAAGGATTGCCGACGGCTTTGGGCTGGGAATACACGAAATTTACATTCACGCACTGTCAAACGAAAAATACAGCGCCGAAATGCACTTAGAATTCCCCGGCGAAATTTCGCTCGGGGAAGCGCACGAACAAGCACAGGCGTTTATTCGTCGGGCGCGCGCCGAAATCCCCCAACTGGCCGAGATTGCCGTGCATTTAGAACCGCTGCCTGCTCAGATCCTCCCAACCGAGGAGGAAGAGGAAGAATTGACAAAAGCGGTGCTGAATTTCGCCGTTAAGCACTGCAAACAAGGCAAAATTAACTTCGTGCACCTACACCGAAGCGGCACGCACACAACAGCC
>JALUBW010000028.1 GCA_027044735.1 Anaerolineales bacterium | reverse complement strand
CAAAGGACGCCAAGAAAAAGTTTCTGTGTTCTCTGCAAATTTCTGTGCATTCTGTGTTTTTCTTCAATCGGTGCAAATCTGTGCCAATCGGTGGATAACGACGCCCGACCTAACGACCCAACGCCCCAACGACTCAACGCCCCACGAACCTACGAATTTGGCAACTTGAAAGCCTCGCTCAGGTCGCGCCAAAATTCCTCCGGCGGCAAAGAGCGTATACGAGGCAAGTTGACCTTCACAAACAAATGAGGCTGTTTAGGTTGCAGTGAGAGCGCCCTAAGGTCATCAGCATATTTTTCCAAAAAGCGCACCAACGGCGCGTGCTCGCACAGGCTGGGCGTACACCGCAGGTAGAGGTTGCCGAATTGACGCACTTCGCCCTCAAAGTCAGCCTGCGGCTCGCCTTTGAGCGAACTGGCAATTTTGCCGCGCGGGCGGTTTCGCAAAGTGGCGTGCACCACCATTGCATCGCGCCGCCCCTTCAGCCGCTGATACCACCACACAGGAGCGGCCTCGCGCGCCTCCAGCAAAAAAGCAGTTTCCACGCGGCGAAAAGGCTCATTGGCCTTGGCAACCACCATTTGCGCGCCAGTGGACGCTCCTCCCATCCATTTGGCGTGCGAAACTTCGCCGATGACTTTGTCCAGACCTCGCTTCATCCACAGCGCAATCTCAACCCCGCGCTTGCGGTTGCTGACCGAGCCTAAAAAATAGCCCACAGCCAAAAGAGCACTCAAAATTATAGCAACAATCTGTCCTAAATTCACCGCATCCTCCCGCTTGGCGAAGGTTTAGTTAGTTTAGCGTAAAGGGCACAAAATGTCAAAACTGAAGCACCGTTGGCGACAAATCAAAGCATGGGTGGGCGGTTTTCTGTACGGCATGTTGCTTTACGACATGGAGCGCGCCCTGCGCAAACAACACGCCGAGTTAGAAAACCTTTTCGCCCTAATCATGTTCGGCGACATGATCGGTGTGCCCATCTTGCCTCCTTACTATTCCCTAAGACTGCTGCCATACATCATCCCAAGCATAAATTTGTGGAAGCGCCGACTTTTGCGCGAGCGCGACATCACCGATTTGTTGGCAGATCTTGACGCGTAGAAAGGATGTAAACCTTGGACCTTTGGTTGAAAGGAAAGAAAGCGTTGGTCACCGGCTCCAGCCGCGGCATCGGTTATGCGATTGCGGTGGAATTGTTGAAAGAAGGCTGCACAGTTGCCATAAACGGCCGGTCGGCTACAGCGCTTAAAAAGGCTGTAGCCGAAATCCGCGAAGACCTGCATCTCTCGGACACGAAGGCAATCGTGCCCATAGTGGGCGATGTTTCCAAAGCGGCGACGGCGCGGACAGTGGTTGAAAGGGCAGCCTCCGCCCTGGGCGGGCTTGATTTGCTGGTCACTAACACCAGCGGTCCGCCGAGCGGGGCATTTGAGGAAATTACCGATGAGGCATGGGAAAGCGCGATAAACTCGCTGCTGATGGCGCATGTAAGGCTCATCCGCCACGCGCTGCCCTACCTGCGCAAGTCGCCCACGCCGTCTGTGCTCACCATCACCTCCTATTCGGTAAAGCAACCCATCCCGAACTTGGTGCTTTCAAACAGCGTGCGTGCCGCAACCGCCGCCCTCACCAAAACCTTAGCGCTGGAACTCGGCCATGAGCGCATTCGCTTCAACTCCATCCTGCCCGGCTGGACGGCGACGGGCCGGGTGCGGGAATTGATGGAAGCGCGCGCCAAAGCGAATGGCACTACCATAAGCGAGGAAATGGAAAAACAAAGCCGGGAAATCCCTTTAGGGCGGCTTGCTCAGCCGTCGGAGATCGCAAAGGCCGCGGTATTCCTGCTTTCGCCGGTCGCGAGTTACATCACCGGCGTGTTGCTGAATGTGGATGGAGGCATTTACCGCGGCTTGTGTTGAGAAACGCGGCTCAAAACGTTGCCAGTATGGGCGCGATTTAGGTATAATTGCCGCCCGCCGGAGAGGAAGGCGCAGGAGAGGGCGCACGCGGTTGCTCGCCGCGGCGGCTTTTGGACGCTCCTGAGCGCGAAACTTGCCAATCGCGAACTCGCATGGTAAAATACGGCCTGCTCCGGGAGGGATGGCCGAGTGGACGAAGGCAACGGTCTTGAAAACCGTAGTGGGCGCAAGCCCACCGGGGGTTCGAATCCCTCTCCCTCCGCCTACATGGGCGGGCGCCTGCATCCTCCCCAGGGGCAAGCACCCTAACAATTCGGGGAGGTGCCGGAGTTGGACGATCGGGGCCGCCTGCTAAGCGGTTGTGGGGGCTAAAACCTCCACCGCGGGTTCGAATCCCGCCCTCCCCGCCTGTGCAATACGCCCTCGTAGCTCAGTGGATAGAGCACTTGCTTGCGGAGCAAGGGGCCGCGTGTTCGAATCACGCCGAGGGCGCCATGCGAAACGGGAGCGGTTGAACCGCTCCCGTTTTTGTGTTTGTGCTCGCAGGTTGTGCCAATTTGGGAAAGGTTAGGTCGCCATGCAAATTTTGCTTACCAATGATGATGGCATCCGCTCGCCGGGGCTTTGGGCGGCGGCAGAGGCCTTGAGCACTCTTGGTTATGTTACCGTTGTTGCCCCGCGGGAACAATCTACCGGCGCCGGGCGCAGCATGCCCTCATCTTCGGACGGAATCATCACACCCGAAAAGATGACCGTTCGGGGGAAGGAATGGACGGTGTACGCGGTCGGCGGCACTCCGGCGCAGGCGGTTCAGCACGGCGTGCTGGAGGTGCTTGGGCGCAAGCCCGACTTGGTCGTGGCGGGCATCAACTACGGCGAAAACCTTGCCTTTGGCGTTACGGTTTCAGGCACGGTAGGGGCGGCTTTGGAAGGAGCGGCTTTAGGCATTCCTTCGTTGGCAGTTTCGTTGGAGACGCCTAAGGAATACCACCTTTCCTATTCACGGGAAATTGACTTTGGCGCGGCGGCACATTTCACCAAATTTTTCGCCCTTAGGATGGCGCAGTTGGAACTTCCGGAGGACGTGTACGTGCTGAAAGTGGACGTGCCGCGCTCGGCCACCGCCGAAACCCCTTGGCGCGTTACCCGCTTAGGCCGCAAGCGCTACTACCGCCCCGTAAAGCCCAAACGCCGCAGTTGGGATGAACCGGTTGTTATCGGCTATGAGCGGGCTACCCCCGCAGAGGAGTTTTCCCCCGAGAGCGATGTTTACGCCGTGCTGGTTGATAGGGTGGTTTCGGTCACACCGCTCAGTTTAGACCTTACCTCTCGGGTGGATTTGAAAGAATTGGAGCAGCTGCTCGCCTCGTGATGTTTCACGTGAAACATTTGGCGCTCTCTCCCCGGCCACAACCGGGGAGTTTTTTTAGTTAACGGAAATCTTACATCCCTCTTACACGCCTCTTACGTTGAGCCCCTATAGTTGGAATGCGTGTGCAGGGAAATTGTCTTGGTTTTTTCGTTAACCCCAAAATAAGGAGAGTGGAAAATGAACTTGGAAAAATACACGCAGAAGTCGCGAGAGGCAATCTTTGCGGCTCAGCGTTTAGCACAAGAACTCAATCATCAAGCCATTGAGCCCGCGCATTTGCTTTTAGCCCTCTTGCAGCAAGAGGAAGGCGTTGTGCCTGCTATCGTTACCAAAATAGCGGGTTCAACGCAAGCGCTGTTGAGCGATGTGCGGGATGACTTGGAGCGCCGTCCGAAAGTGTACGGCGCGACCGGCGAAGTAGGGCTTTCGCGCCCTGCCGCCGAAGTGCTTGAAGCCGCGGAACGTTACGCCCGCGGCATGCAGGACGAGTACGTCTCCACCGAGCATATTTTGCTCGGCCTTACCGAAAGCGTAGAAGGCCAGCGCCTGCAGCGTTACGGCATCACCAAAGACGCCATTTTGAAGGCACTGGCAGAAATTCGCGGCACTCAGCGCGTAACCTCCGAAAACCCCGAAGCCACCTATCAAGCGCTGGAAAAATACGGCCGCGACCTAACCGCACTTGCCCGTCAGGGCAAACTTGACCCCGTGATCGGCCGCGACGAGGAAATTCGCCGCGTCATCCAAATCCTTTCCCGCCGCACCAAAAACAACCCTGCGCTGGTCGGCGAGCCCGGCGTCGGCAAAACCGCCATTGTAGAAGGCCTCGCTCAGCGCATCGTGAACGGCGATGTGCCCGAGGGCCTGAAGCACAAGCGCATCGTTCAACTTGACATGGGCTCGCTTATCGCTGGCGCAAAATACCGCGGCGAATTTGAGGAACGCCTCAAGGCTGTTCTCAAGGAAATTGTTGACTCCAACGGCGAAATCATCCTCTTCGTGGACGAAATGCACACCGTTGTGGGCGCCGGTAAAGCCGAGGGCGCAATGGACGCTGGCAACATGCTCAAGCCCATGCTCGCCCGCGGCGAACTCCGCATGATCGGCGCTACCACCATTGACGAATACCGCAAGTACATTGAAAAAGATCCCGCCCTTGAGCGCCGCTTCCAGCCCGTAATGGTAGAAGAGCCCAGCGTGGAAGACACCATCAGCATCCTCCGCGGGCTGAAAGAGCGCTACGAGGTTTACCACGGTGTGCGCATCACCGACGCGGCGGTGATTGCCGCGGCCACCTTGAGCCACCGCTACATCACCGACCGCTTCTTGCCCGACAAGGCTATTGACCTGATTGACGAGGCCGCCGCCCGCCTCCGCACCGAAATTGATTCCAAACCTGAGGTGCTGGACGAAATTGAGCGGCAGATCCTTCAACTTGAAATTGAGCGCGAGGCGCTCAAGAAAGAAAAAGACAAGGCCTCTAAAGCCCGCCTGAAGGCTATTGAGAAAGAATTGGCCGAATTGCAGGAAAAGGCGCAAGCCCTGCGCGCCCGCTGGCAGGCCGAAAAGCAAGCCATTGAGGAACTGCACAAACTCAAGGAGCAAATTGAGCAAACCCGCCTTGAAATTGAACGCGCCGAGCGCCAAGCCGATTTGGAAAAAGTAGCCCGCCTGCGCTATGGCGTGTTGCGCGAACTTGAGCAAAAGTTGAAAGAGCAGGAAGAGAAACTCAAGCAGTTGCAGGCCGAAGGCGCACTCCTCAAAGAAGAAGTGGACGCCGAGGAAATCGCGAAAGTGGTCTCTTCGTGGACTGGCATCCCCGTTTCGCGGCTGCTTGAAAGCGAGCGCGAGAAACTGCTCCACATGGAAGAGCGCCTGCACCAGCGGGTCGTTGGGCAGGACCACGCCATCAAGGCGGTGGCAAACGCAGTGCGGCGCGCCCGCGCCGGTTTGCAAGACCCCAACCGCCCCATCGGCTCGTTCATCTTCCTCGGACCGACGGGCGTGGGCAAAACCGAATTGGCGCGCGCTTTGGCCGAATTCCTGTTTGACGATGAGCGCGCGATGATCCGCATTGACATGAGCGAATACCAAGAAAAGCACACCGTCTCGCGGCTTATCGGCGCACCTCCCGGCTACGTGGGCCACGAAGAAGGCGGCCAACTCACCGAAGCAGTCCGCCGTAGGCCGTACAGCGTGGTGCTGTTTGACGAAATTGAAAAAGCCCACCGCGAGGTCTTCAACGTCCTGCTTCAACTGCTGGACGATGGCCGCCTGACCGACGGCAAAGGCCGCACCGTGGACTTCCGCAACACGATCATCATCATGACCAGCAACCTTGGCAGCGAACTGTGGCTGGAAGGCCGCACGGAAGTGCCTCGCGACGAAATCAACCGCATCCTGCAGCGGCATTTCCGCCCCGAATTCCTCAACCGCATTGACGACATCATCGTGTTCCACCCGCTGACCAAGGAAGACTTGGTGAAGATTGTGGACATCCAACTGCGGCGCTTGAACGAACTGCTGGAAGACCGCGGCTTCAAACTGGAAGTGACCGACGCGGCCAAAGAATACCTCGCCGAAGTGGGCTACGACCCCGACTTTGGCGCCCGCCCGCTGAAACGCGCCATCCAGCGCGAACTGCAAGACCCGCTGGCAATGAAAATCCTCGCCGGCGAGTTCAAAGAGGGCGACACAATCCGAGTGGACAAAGGTCCCCGCGGCCTCACGTTCACCACGGTGGCTGCCGCCGAAGTTGTGGGCGAAGAGGAAGAAGAGTAGTAAATTCTACAAAAATCAACAAGGGCGACCGAGT
>JALUBW010000027.1 GCA_027044735.1 Anaerolineales bacterium | reverse complement strand
CGGCGGGCGACGGCGTCCACCAAACGCCCCATTTCTATGACCGCTTGGTCTTGCGCGCGGCCAAGTTGCGAGAAAATATCACGGCGCATGGAGGCGGCATAGGCTATCTGCGCCCGCTCCGAGACCGGCAACAGCACCAAATCTTTATACTGCTGGCGCATAAAGCGGTAAATATCGTTGGTCTCGGTGCGACGGAAATCGCACCTGTTTGGAGCAATGCCCACAATGCGCAAATCGGGGTTGTAGCGTCGCCGCACTTTTTCAACAACGGCCAACGTTTCCCGCAAGCCGTCAACGCCCATCTTTGTCAGTTCCATCGGGATTAGCACCCAGTCAGCGGCAACCAAAGCGTTCAAGGTCATCGCCCCAGCCGATGGGGGGGTGTCTACAACAATGGCGGCATAGGCATTGCGGATAGATTCCAAATACTCCTCAAGCGCAAAAATGCCGTCCGTAAGGTCGGCAGTGAGCACGCGTTCCGCCTGCGCCATGCCGTGGGGGCGCACCAAGGCAACGTCAAGGTTGCCGGTGCGCGGGAAGGCTGCCGGATGGATAACGTCCAAAGGCGAACCCTGAGCATTGCCCAGCAGGTGGGCCGAAAGGTCATCGCCCTGAATGGGTAGAGGGTCGCCGCGCGATTTTCCCAAAGCCCAGTAGGCGGCGTGCGCCTGCGGGTCAAGGTCAACCAAGAGAATGCGCGGCCGCGGCGTCCGGCCACTCAATTTGATCGCCAAACCGGCGGCAATGTTCACGGCAAAAGTTGTCTTGCCGGGGCCGCCTTTCAATGCTGAAACCGCCAAAATCATGCCGGTATCCTCCCGAAAGCAAACAAACCGTTACTGCACGAGATAATATCATCACAAACGCAAAAAAGCAAGTTTTTTGACTAAAGAGCGGTCGTCGGCCGCCGTTTTTGTTAAAACTTGCGATTTTTCGCCGCGGTATGTACATTTCCGGTAGAGCGCGGTATAATGCGGGTGCGAGGTGAAAATGTATTCAGCCGTAGATGCACACCCCCTACAACGAATGTTGCGCCTCAAAATGCTCCGTCTGCTGGAAAATCCGTTTGAGGATTTTGCAGACGGGCGCTATTTCATCCCCACCCCCCAGTTGGCGCGAATTTATCAAGAAGTGCGCCAGCGGTGGTTTGGCCGCGAGAAAGGGCTTGTGCTGATAGATGGTGAGCGCGGCAGCGGTAAATCGGCCTTTGCCCGCTTTTTGGCCGGAGGGCACTTGCCTGCGCCGCTTGCCGTCGCCACAGCACCGCGCACCCCCAACCGAATGCTAAAACTCATAAACGACGACTTAGGCCTTCCACGGGTAAAGGAAGAAGAAAACCGTCGCCGGCTCCTATTGGAATTTTTGGAAAGGCAATACGCCGGTATAGTAGTAGACCAAGACCCACACAAACTCATCCCCGCGCAAGGGCAACTAATAGCCACCCTCGCGGAGCGCACAACCGTGGTCGTAACAGGTTACGAAATTTTCAACTACCCTTGGGAAAACTGGGGCGTAGGCAATGTGGTGCGCTACTTGCTTGACCCGTGGGACTACGACACGTTGGTGTTCGTGCTGGACGAAATAAGTCGGCGCGCTGGAAGAGCAGCAACGCCGCTCTTCACCCCGGAAGCGATGGAAAGGGTTTACATGCTTTCGCAAGGAAACCCGCGCAAGACTTTGGCTGTTTGCAAAAACGCCGTAGAAACCCTGCTGCAAGGAGAAGGGACAACCGTTGAAGCATGGATGTTAGAGGAAATGCCGGTACAGACATAAAAAAGCCGCTGGCCGAATAGGGCAGAATTCGGTCGCGGCTTAAAAGCCAAGCGCCCCGGCGGGCAGGCTGGGGGCGCAGGCGGGCAGAATCAATTGGCAGAACCAGTCCACTGCCAATTATAGGGGCTTTGTCGCATTTGTCAAGCATTTGGCGGCAAATGTGGCATTTTGGCATTGTCGCGCCCCTCGTCTGCGCCTTGCCTGCTCTGCGGGGAAATCGGAGCAGGAAGGATGACTTCCCTCTTAGCCCAAGCCCAAGCGGCTTGGAGCGACGCCGTCAGCCAATTGCGATACACGCTCAACCGTGCCGACTACGAGGCATGGGTGCGCGATGCGCGCCCCATCTCTTTTGACGGCGAAACTCTCACCGTGGGGGTGGCAAACTCCTATGCGCGCGATTGGTTAGAAAGCAGACTGCAATCAACGCTGGAAACTTACCTGCGCGCTCTCCTCAACAGGCCAATAAAACTGGTATTCGTCGTAAGCGGGAACCGAGCGGAAAAAGCCAGCGGAACAATTGTTCCGCAAGCCGCGCCAATTTCGCGCACGCCGCACCTTGACCTCAGCGCGCTGAGTCTCAGGCTGCGCGATGCCCTCATCCAGCCCCATCGCGTGGTGTTCATCCCCGGCTACTTCCTGCGCTGGCTGCCCTACATTGGCACGCGGGCTGGCTGGCTCTACGTCGCCCTGCGGCAAGCGCATTTTCTTGCCAACACCACCCCGCACGGGCCGGGGCACAAAATTCCCTCCGGTCAGGCAGTTGAGGTGCAGCGCGCCACCCTTGCATACTGGAGCAATTTGACGCCGCGCACCATAAACAACATCCTAAACCGCGGCCTGCTCAAGCCGCTTGTGCGCGTTGAGCGCGACCGCCACCTTTACGCCAACCGCCAAGCCCCCAACCGCTACATTTTCACAGCAGATTTGCCGCTCACGCCGCACGACTTCCAAAAAGTGATGCAATTTTTAGAAGCGCACGGCCTTGAACAAGACCCGCTTGCCGCACTTGCCCAAGCCGTCCAACTGCCGGCCTCGTTTTTCTTGGCCGAGATACCAAGTGGTGAAGCGGCAGATTTGCCCGAGCAGGTGCAGACCGTGCGCGAAGCAGTGGCAGAGCACTTGCAAAGGCTTCACCTCCCCCAAGAAGAAACGGCAAAAGCGCTCCAAATGGCCGAATTGTTAGAAACGGCCATCTTGGAAAGCGCGGGCAAACTGTTCATCACATGGTACTTCATCCAACGCCACCTGCCCCGCCTTGGGCACACACTGGCGTGGATTTACATCGCTCTGCGCCACGAAGCCGAAAGGGGAGGGCAGCGCGGCGCCGGGGGATTCCGCATTTTGCGAAAAAGCGCCCGCGAAATTGCTTGGCAAGCGCGCCTCAAAAAAATCCGCTACGTGCGCGACCTCATTCCGCCGCTGCCGTTAGACGCCCCGCCCGATATTCACACCCCGCCCGCCGCCGCTTTTGTGCGCCGAGAAGCAAGCAGAAGCGCCGCTTTCAAAATTGCAGTCCAAACGGTAGATCCCCTCACCCCCGAGGACGAAGCGGCTTACCGCGTGGCAACTATGCTGATGGCTTCGTGCATTCAGCAAAAAGACTTTTCGCTGCTGGTAACGTTGCAAGAATTGATGAAAGCAGGAAAGATGGAAGAAGCCCTCGGCTTGTTGCGGCGAGCCACAAGCACAACCGCCCCAAACGACATCCTCGGAAGAGCCGCCGAAGCGCTCGCCGCGCTTTCCACAGAAGCGCCAAAAATTTCCCTCGGTGAAGACGCCGATTTCCCACAAGGGGGACAAAACCTTCCCGCGGCTTAGCCAATTTTTTCCTGCGGCAATGCCAAAAATTTCCCGCGGCTTAGCCAATTTTTGCCCTCTAAAATGGCCAATTTTTTCCCGCACTTTAACCTTTAAACCACGTTTTCACTAAAAGCAAAACGAGGAGAAACTTCTTCATTTCCCAAAGTTTCTCCTCGTTCCATCAAACTTTGACATTCAAGCATCTAAGCCGGATTTTTCAATATCTTCCAAACTTCTTTGAAAGAAGGCCGCTTGCCGGCAAGCAAAACTCCAACTCTAAACAGCCTTACTCCTATCCATAGGCTAACAGCCGCTCCCAAAGCAAGCGCGGCAAACGAGATTCCAAGGTCCCACCAAGGAACCGGCCCTGCGGAAAGCCGCAGGAAAACCGCTACCGGAGCGGTAAGGGGAAAATAGCAGAACGCGCGCACCACCCAACTATTAGGATGCACAAAGAAAAGGTAATTGAACATAAAAGGTATCACTGCAAGGAAAGAAACAACAGCAGAGAACTGTTGGCTTTCGCGGAAGTTATCCCCAAGAGCCCCAAAACCCGCTAAAAGCAAACCATAGGTAATGTAGCCAAGCGGCATAATTACCAAGGCCGTTATTATGACCTGCAAATCGGGGTGCATTAGTTGTTCGAGCGGCATTTCAAAATCTTGAATTCCTATTGAAACGTATTTGCCTAAATACCACACACTTGCCAGCCACACCACAACTTGTAACAAACCTAACCCTGCCAACCCAATAACTTTGCCCCAAAGCAATTCCATAGAATTGAGCGAGGAAAGCAAAATTTCAATCAAGTGGCTTTCCTTTTCCGTTGCAACGCTTTGAAGCAGATAACCTGCTGAGATGAAAATAGCAGTGAAGAAAACCATACTCAAAACGTACCCCGCAAACATTCTTCCTGCGCCACTGACCTCGGACTTTTTAGTTATCAGCACCAGGTTCATCCTGATCGGTTGGAGAACGCGTTGTGCCTCTGCAGGCAAATAATGTGGGCTTAGGCGGGCGTAGAGGAGCAAATAGCCGAGTTGTCTTACCACGTTGTCAAGGTCGGCAATCCCTTTAGTTGCGTAAACGGTCACCTTGTGCTGTTTCGTATAGCCTGTTGGGATTAGCACTAATGCTCGGAACTTGTTTTCTGCCGTTTCTTCTTTCGCTTTTTCAAAATCCGGAACGGCCACAAAAGGGCGGGGCAGGGGAGCGCCTCGCGGCAAAATGCCGGAGCGATCGTAAACGGCTATGTGCCCAGTGCTCACCTTTGTGGTTTCCACTTTAGCGATGGAGTGGGTGTTGATAGCGTGCAATATCATTACCACCACAAGCCCCAGCAGGGGGATTCCGAATGTAGCGAATAAGTATCCACCGCGCACCACGTTTGTGCGGAATTCGTAGGATGCCACGCGAAATACTTTCTGCCAGTTCATCTTTTACCTCCCTTGGCTTTCGTCACTCTCTTCTACCGCCCGCAAGAAAATTTCTTCCAGTGAGGGGTAAACCACTTCATAGCGTTCTACCGGAGCGCCTGCTTCCACAAGCAAACGCAGGATTTCCTTTGGGGAAGTGCCGCTTTGAGGGAGTAGATGCCAACTCTCGCCTTCGCGCCATGCCTTTGTGATGGGCAAACCGTCCGGCAATGGTGCATCGTTTTCCAATTTGAGCGCAACGTCACCGCGGGAATAGCGTCGCTTCAATTCTTCCAGCGTTCCGTAGGCAACAATTTTGCCGTTGTTGATGAGCGCTATTCTGTCGGCCAGCGCCTCAACGTGCACCAACTGATGTGAACTCAACAGCACCGTTTTGCCGGATTCGCGCGCCTCGCTTACCAAATCCTTCACAATTTGCACATTGACCGGATCCAACCCCTGAAACGGCTCATCCAGTATAAGCATCGCAGGGTCGTGCATCAAGGCAACTGCCAGTTGTGCCTTTTGCTGCATGCCGTGAGAAAGTTCGCGCACTTTGCGCTTTGCCCATTTTTCTAACCCAAAGCGCTTTAGCCAAGCAAGGGCGCTTGCGCGCGCCTTTGCTTCTGGCAGCCCTTTTAGCGTGCCCAAGTAGGTGAGAAGGGGCAGCAAGCGGGCGCCGCGATAGAGGCCGCGCGCTTCCGGCAGATACCCCACAAGGTGGCGTACCTCGTGTGGTTCCTTGCCGAAGAGTTGCACTTTGCCCTCATCCGGATGCAATATACCCATCAGCACCCGAATCGTGGAAGTTTTTCCGGCGCCGTTTGGCCCCAGCAGGGCAAATACTTCTCCTTTGGAGACGGAAAAGGAAATATGGTCCACGGCGGTAAAGCTGCCGTAGCGCTTGACCAAGTTGCTAACTTTGACAATCGTTTCCATAAACCCCTCTCTTTTGTCAAGAGTTACGCGGTCTCCCTCACTGTTTGGGGGATGGCTTCGCCGCCTACGGCGGCTCGCCATGACATGAAAACAAGCGTTTCTACGGGCACGGCGTAATGCGTTTTCAAACAAGATTTCAGTTGTTGCGAAAGGTGCGATCTATCGCACTTGTGGCAAGATCTCACCCCTCCCCCGCTGAGCCTCGC
>JALUBW010000026.1 GCA_027044735.1 Anaerolineales bacterium | reverse complement strand
GCACGGTAAAACGCCGTGCCAAAAGGCTCGCCCAACGCCAATGGCGGCACCGCGGCGAGCAACACCGCGCCGCCGAGCACAAATTTGGCATACTTGCGCTCAAAATCTTCCAGCGCGCGCTGGGTTTTTGCCTTTGCCTCCTGCGCCTCTTCCACCATTTGCACGATTTTGGCAAGCGTGGTTTCCTGCGCGAGGTGGGTGACGCGCACTTCAACCGCGCCGGTGGTGTTGACCGTCGCGGCAAACACTTTGTCGCCGGGCTCTTTGAGCACAGGCACCGATTCGCCGGTGATGGGCGATTGGTCAACCTCGGTTGCACCTGCGACTATCTCACCGTCAATCGGGAAACGCTCGCCCGGGCGCACGAGCACTACATCGCCCAGCCGCAGTTTTTCCACCGGCACAGTTTCCCATTCCCCATTTTCGGCTTTGCGGGTAGCAACCGGCGGGCGCAAATCCATCAGGCTTTCAATAGCACGGCGGGTGCGCCCAAGGGCGTAGGATTGCAGGGTGTTGGAAAGCGAAAAGAGGAAAAGGAGCACCGCGCCATCGGCGGGTTGTCCCACCAAAGCTGCGCCCAGCGCGGCAAACACCATCAGCAGGTCAACATCAATTTCGCGCTCGGTGAGGAGCAGTTCCACGCCGTCAACAAAGCCGAAATAGCCGCCCGCGGCGTAGGCGAGCACAAACAGCGACGCCGAAAGCCACGGCGGCGCGGCGAGGTGCTCCGCGGCGACCGCCCCAAGCAGGGAAATGAGCGTGACAGCGGTGAGGATGGCTTCCCAAGTGAGTTTGCTCCAGCCGCGGCGGGCAGGGGTTGCTTTTGGCGGCGGAGCGATTTCGGCGGCGGCGGTGGCTTTCGTGGGCGCGCGCACCGGCAAGCGCGCCGCCAGCACGCCGTCTTCAAGCACAACCTTCGGAGGGCGCCCGAAAAAGCGAGTGAGGTTTTTGGCAAGATGCGCGGCGCACTGCGAGCACGCCTTTGTGCCTGCCAAAGGACATTGCTGAACGCGCTCCCAAGCGCGGTGCGCTGCTTCTTCGGTGATTTCCTGCGCTTGCGCGTCTTCCAGCACCCGCGGGTCGTAGGTGATTTGGAAGCGCGCCTCGTTGTAGTCTAAACGGGCTTCAAGCACGCCGTCGTAGCCGATGAGGGTATCGCCAACGACGTCGGTGCAGCGCCCGTGAGGGAATTTGTGGTCGTGGTTATCCGCGGCCATGTTGTTTCTCTCGTTCTTCCTTTTCAAGTTCGCGCTGGCAGTCGGGGCAAAGGCCGTAGTAGACCACGCGCGCGCCGAAAATGCGAAAGCCGGTGCGCTCCGCGGCCTCTTTTTCCAACTCTGCAACGGCCTCTTCGGGCAAATCAATAATGCGGTGGCAGCGGACGCACATGAGGTTGATGTGCGGCTCAATTTCGGGGTCGTAATGGGTGGTGTCGTCGCCCGCATCGCCCAAGGCGTGGATTGCGCCCAATTCCACCAGCGCGCTGAGCGTGTTGTAAACGGTGGCAAGGCTGAGCGAGGGGTACTCGGGTTTGAGGGCGCGGTAAATTTCCTGCGATGTGGGGTGCGTGTCGGC
>JALUBW010000025.1:4374-6160 GCA_027044735.1 Anaerolineales bacterium | reverse complement strand
GAGCCAGAACTCCCCCCTCCGCCGCCCAAGCCAGCCCAGCCCGCCGATTCTGTGGCAATGGCGCAATATTTCAACGCCCTGCAGGCCTATCAAGCCAAGGTCAAGGCAACCCAAGAGGCTTACAAAGCCGAAATGGCCGAATATCAGGCGCGCGTCAACATCTACAGCGCACAAATGTACGCCTATCAGCAGGCGTTAGTGCGCTGGCAGATGACCCGCGCTCTGGCTCTCGGCCCCGCCAAAGGCCTCATTGACCGCGCCTTACAAGATTACGGCTGGACTTTTGTTGACAAACGCCGACCTGCCTTGTATTATCGCAAGGTGCTCGGCACTTGGGAAGGACAGGGCATAATAATCGCCATCCTCTTCTTGGCGGTCTGGGGCGTGCTCTGGTTCCGCGATAGGCTGTAACCACATTCATAATTCGCAACTCATAATTCGTAAATCGCAATTACTATGTTCAAACGCTCCCTTCTTTTTGCCTTCTTGCTTTCCCTTGCCTTATTGGCAGCCGCTTGTAGCGATGCGGTGCGCGATGCAGCGGTGGAGGCAACCGCGCGCGCCCTCCAAACCACAATACCAATGACGGCGACCCAGCGCGCCACGCTCATACCCAACCCCTACGACCAATTGCGGACCGCGCAGGCACAGGCAACTGCAGTTGCCGCCGAGGCACAGGCTACCATGACCGCTGTCAGCCGCCTGCAAGCGCAACAAGCAAACGCCACCGCGCAGGCTTTTGCCCCTGTTATTGCCGAATTGCCTTTCTTTGGAGTTGACCCCAACACCGAGGGGCACCCGGGCTGGCTTCATCCCCCGCTAACGCTCACCGCGAAGGGCTACCATTCCTACAATTACGGCACCGATTACCCCCAAACCGTGGTGCGCGACGCCGTTTTGTCTTCCAAAATAACTTGGAACACGCGCTACGGCACCGGCGGCTGCGGGTTTGTGCTGCGCGCCAACGGCAATGAGCAAAACCCCAGCCAGTACGTGGTGCTGATGACGCGCGGCGGTTGGCTTTTGTTTATAATTTTCAAGGATGGGCAGATAGCCAACCTCAGGCCAATAGCCATTCGGGATAAAGATAGCAAATACGATTGGCACAACGACGCGACCAACGAACTGACAGTGGTGATGCGGAACGACCACATAGCGGTTTACACCAACCGAGTTTTGCACAAGGTGTTTGACCCCAACGAAATGCCTTCTTTGTATGTGCCGGTTGCCGCGCCGCCGCCTTCTGTTGCGGGGGAAGTGTCGCCCCCGTCTTTGCCCCCGCCCCCGCAGCCGCCGGCTTCGGGCGATGGGCTGGCTCCATACCTCACAGCGGTAGAAGCCTACCGTGCTCAGGTCGCCACCTTGCTGGATAACTACCTCCGCCGATTGGATTCCATGATTGCGCAAGAGAAAAAACCGTCCAAACGGGCAGCGCTTGAAGGCTACCGCGCCACCATTTTGCAAGAGCGCAGTTTGTTGAACAAATCTGCTTCTGCCATTCAGTTCTATGTTCAGCACCCCAATGCGGATCTCAACTTTGGAGCGGGTTTTCTTTCTTTTGTGGCGGCGGCCGAATCGTCCTACGCCACTTGCAATTTCCATGATAGTTGGCTTTGGGTGTTGGATGAGGGAGGGTGATGCCCGGTGCCCAGATGCCCAGATGCCCGGTGCCCAGATGCCATGTATCCGGTGCTCAGTGCTACGGTGTTCCAGTGTTTCCGTTGCACCCTAATTCCTAATTCCTTCCGAGGTACCCCATGCCCCTTGTTTGGGAAGGCTACCGCTT